>JAYUQJ010000019.1:0-5958 GCA_043756825.1 Betaproteobacteria bacterium
GCGTCCAGGGCGTCCATGCGCGGCTCCAGCAGGGTGGGGCGACCTGCCGGGTGCCCAGGTCCAGACGGCTGGGCGGCCAGGCCTCGAGCGTCTGGCGGGGCCCGCGGACACCCGGCCGGACCAGCCGTCAGGGTGCGCCTGCGCCTGACCCCCCGTCAAGTGAGGTGTTCCGGTCAGGCCAGGTGCGCGGCGGCCAGCAGTTCCTGCGTGTACGCGTGTCGCGGCGCGTCGAACAGCGCCAGGGTCTCGCCTTGCTCGACCACCTCGCCGTTTTTCATCACCATCACCCGGTGCGCCATGGCCCGGATCACCGCCAGGTCGTGGCTGATGAAGATATAGCTCAGGCCGTGGCGCTGCTGCAGCTCGGCCAGCAGGGCCAGTACCTGCTGCTGCACCGACACGTCCAGCGCCGAGGTGGGCTCGTCCAGCACCAGGATCTCGGGCTCCAGCACCACCGCCCGGGCGATCGCGATGCGCTGGCGCTGGCCGCCCGAAAACTCATGCGGATAGCGCTGCAGCACGCCGTGCACGCCCATGCGGGCCGACAGGCCCACCTCGTCGAGCATGGCCAGCACCTTGGCCTCGCGCTCGGCGCGGCTGAGCCCGGGTTGGTGCAGGGCCAGGCCCTCGCCGACGATCTGGCCTACCGTCATGCGCGGCGACAGCGAACCGAAGGGGTCTTGCAGCACCACCTGCAGGCGCTTGCGCATCGCCTGCAGGGTGGCCCGGCTGGCGTTGTCCACCCGCACCCCGCCGACCTGCACCTGGCCGGCGGCAATCGGTTGCAAGGCCAGCAGCGCCATGCCCAGGGTGGTCTTGCCCGAGCCCGACTCGCCCACGATGCCCAGGGTCTCGCCGCGCCGCAGCTGCAGCGTGGCCTGCTTGACAGCATGGAAGGCGCGCTTGCTGAACCAGCCGGTGCTGATATCGAAGCTGACCCGCACCCCATCGGCCGCCACCAGCACCGGCGCATCGTCGGCCAGCGTCTGCACCACGCGCTGCGGCCGGGTCGCCAGCAGGCGCCGGGTGTAGGGGTGCTGGGGGCTGGCAAACACCTCGGCGGTGCGGCCCAGCTCCACCAGCACGCCGCGCTCCATCACGCCCACCCGGTCGGTGAAGCGCTGCACCAGGTTCAGGTCATGGGTGATGAACAGCACCGCCATGCCCATCTCGCGCTGCAGCTCGTCCAGCAGGGCCAGGATCTGGGCCTGGATGGTCACGTCCAGCGCGGTGGTGGGCTCGTCGGCGATCAGCAGCTTGGGCCGGCAGGCCAGCGCCATCGCGATCATGGCGCGCTGGCGCTGGCCGCCCGAGAGCTGGTGCGGGTAGACGTCGATGCGGCGCGCGGGCTCGGGGATGCCGGTGCGGGCCAGCAGCTCGATCGCGCGGGCGCGGGCGGCGGCCGGCGCCAGGGCCTCGTGCAGCACCAGCACCTCGATGATCTGGTTGCCCACCGTGTACAGCGGGTTCAGCGCGGTCATCGGCTCCTGGAAGATCATGCCGATCTGGGCGCCGCGCAGGGCCTGCATCCGGGCCTCGGTTTGCTGCATCAGGTCGGTGCCCTCAAAGCGGATCGCGCCGCTGCTGGTGGCGGCGTCGACCAGGCGCAGGATGGAAAGCGCGGTGATCGACTTGCCCGAGCCGGATTCACCGACCAGCGCGAACTTTTCGCCCGGGGCGATGGCCAGGGACACCTCATGGACCACGGTGGATGCACCAAAGCGCACGCTCAGGTGGTCGATTTCGAGCAGCGGCGTGACCACGTTGTCAGGACTTTCGGGTGTCGAAGGCATCGCGCAAGGCGTCACCGATGAAGGTCAGCAGCAGCATGGTGACCACCAGCAGCCCGAAGGTGGGCGCGATGATCCACCAGGCGTCGAGATTGGCCTTGCCCTGTTGCAGCAGCTCGCCCAGCGAGGGCATGGACGCCGGCACGCCCAGGCCGAGAAAATCCAGCGAGGTCAGCGCCAGGATGGCCGCGCTCATCCTGAAGGGCAGGAAGGTGATCACCGGCGTCATCGAATTGGGCAGCACATGGCGCCAGATGATCTGGGCGTTGGACAGGCCCAGCGCGCGTGCCGCCTTGACATGGTCGAGCGCACGGTTGCGCAGGAACTCGGCCCGCACATAGTCCGACAGCCCCATCCAGCCCCAGGCGCTGAGCAGGATAAGCAGCAGGCCCAGGCTGGGCTGGAAGATCGAGGCAAAGATGATCAGCAGCAGCAGCTCGGGCACCGCGCCCCAGATCTCGATCAGGCGCTGCAGGGTCAGGTCGAGGCGGCCGCCGAAGTAGCCCATCAGCGCCCCGATCAGCACCCCCAGCGCGGTGCCCACCGCCGTGAGCGCGATGCCGAACCAGATGCTGACCCGGAAGCCATAGACCAGGCGCGCCAGCATGTCGCGGCCCTTGGCGTCGGTGCCCAGCCAGTTCAGCGCATTGGGTGCGCCGGGCGAGATCTGCTTGGCGAAATAGTCGATGCTGTCAGCCGAATGCGGGTTGGGCGCCCCCACCGCCCAGTTGCCGGGCTGGGCCAGGCGCTGCACCAGGAAGGGGTCTTTCCAGTCGGCGGGGGTGAGGAAATCGCCGCCCAGGGTCTTCTCGGACGGATTGTTGAGCGCCGGGAACCACCATTGCCCGTCGATCCGGGCGACGAAGGGCTTGTCGTTGCTGACCAGCTCGGCCATGCTGGTCAGCAACAGCAGCGCCACGAACAGCCACAGCGACACCGGCCCCAGGCGGTTGCGCCTGAAGCGCGCCCAGGCCCGCTGGCCGGGCGATTGCGGCGGCGCGGCCGGGGCGGCCGCCCCCGCGCCGGTGGCAGGCACTGCAAGGTCGGATGCGCTGCTCATCGGCCCACGCTCCCGAACTGCACCCGGGGGTCGATCACCACATACAACAGGTCGGACACCAGGCGCACCACCAGCGCGATCAGGGTGAACAGGTAGAGCGAGCCCAGCACCACCGGAAAGTCGCGCCGCAGCACCGCCTCATAGCTGAGCAGGCCCAGGCCGTCGAGCGAGAACAGCGATTCGATCAACACCGAGCCGGCAAAGAAGGCGCCCACGAAGGCCGACGGGAAACCGGTGACCAGCGGAATCAGCGCATTGCGGAACACATGCTTGTACAGCACCCGGCGCGGCGCCAGGCCCTTGGCACGGGCCACCAGCACATACTGCTTGCGCAACTCTTCGACGAAGGTGTTCTTGGTCAACATGGTGATCACCGCAAAGCTGCCGATCACCAGGCAGGTGAGCGGCAAGGCCAGGTGCCACAGGTAGTCGGCCACCCGCGCCGGCCACGACAGGCTGGCCCAGTTGTCCGAGGTCAGCCCGCGCAGCGGGAACCAGTCGAGAAAGGTGCCGCCGGCCAGCAGCACGATCAGCAGGATGCCCAGCACGAAGCCCGGTATCGCATAGCCCACCAGCACCAGCAGCGAGGTGGCGGTATCGAACGGCGTGCCCTCGCGCACCGCCTTGGCGATGCCCAGGGGTATCGAGATCAGGTAGCTGATCAGGAAGGCCCACAGCCCCAGGCTCATCGAGACCGGCAGCTTCTCCTTGATCAGGGTCCACACGTCCTTGTTGTGCATGAAGCTGCGCCCCAGATCGAAGTGCAGGAAGTTCCACAGCATCTCGCCGTAGCGCACATGCGCCGGCTTGTCGAAGCCGTAGATCTTCTTCAGCTCGGCAATCTGCTTGGCATCCACATCGCGGCTGGCGCGGTAGCCGCCGCCGCCGCCGTCGGCGGTGGCGCCGGCGCTGGCCTCGGCCATCAACTGCTCGATCGGGCCACCCGGCACGAACTGCATCACCACGAAGGTGATGGTCAGCGCCCCCAGCAGGGTGGGCACCATCAGCAGGATGCGCTTGAGGATGTAGGCGAGCATGGGCCGCTTCAGGTCTTGGGTGGGGTGGGTGACGCCGCCGCCGGGCGCTTGTCGGCGGCCTTGTCCCACCAGGTCCACAGCGGCCAGGGCAGGCTGTGGTGGTCGGGGATGCTGTCGATCTGGAAGTTGCCTGGCTTCACCGCCGGGATGCCGAACTTGTTCCAGTAAGAGCTGTTCTCGCCCGGCGAGTACAACTGCGGGATCTGCCAGTGGTTCCACATCACCACCCGGTCGAGCGCGCGCGCGGCGCTGCGCAGCTCAATCATCGTGGTGGCCTGGGCGATGCGGTCGATCAGCGCGTCCACGGCCCGGCTCTTGACGCCGCGGTAGGACTGGCTGCCCTCCTCATTCACCCCGCTGCTGTGGTAGAGCTGGCGCAGGTCGGCCGCATTGGGCAGGGTGAACTTGCCCTCGACGATGATGATCAGGTCGAAGTCCTTGACGTTGGTGCGCCGGGTGTAGAGCGCAAAGTCGACCAGCCTCTCGGTGTACTGGATGCCCAGGCGCTTCAGGTTGCGCTCGAACTCGGGGTAGCGGCCCACGCGGGTGGGCTCCAGCATCTCCAGCGTGAAGGCCAGGCCCTTGGCGTCGCGCAGCACGCCGTCGCCGGCCACGTTCCAGCCGGCTTCGGCCAGCAACTGCGCGGCGCGCTTCAGGCTGTCGCGCAGCGCCAGCGGATGGGTGTCGGTGCGCGGCGCCTCGAAGGCCGGGCCGAACACGCTGGCAGGCAACTCGGCGCGGAAGGGCTCCAGCAAGGCCAGCTCGGCCGGCGAGGGCAGGCCCTCGGCGGCAAAGGGGGTCTTGTTGAACATGCTGTTGGCCCGTTTGAAGTATTTCGTGCGGTTCATCGGGGTCTCGAAATCGAAGGCCCGCATGATGGCCTCGCGCACCCGGATGTCCTGCAGCCGGGGCCGCCGAAGGTTGAAGTCGATCGCCTGCAACATGCTGCCGGTGTCGACCTGCCAGCTGCGCTTGATGATGCGGCCGTCGCGCCACTTCGGGCCCTGGTGGGTGCGGATGAACTGGCTCAGAATGTACTCGCGGTAGAGGTCGTACTCGCCGGCCTTGAAGGCCTCGCGCCGCACCTCGTCGTCCTTGTACAGGCGGTAGGCGATGCGGTCGAAATTGAAGAAGCCCCGGCGCAGCGGCAGGTCGCGGGCCCAGTAGTCGGGGTTGCGCTTGTATTCCAGCCGGCTGGGCATCTCGGCCACGGCTATCACATAGGGGCCGGTGGCGATGGGGCGGTCTTCCACCACATCGGCGAGCGGCTTGCCCTGGCCCCATTTGCGCGAGAACACGTGCATCGTGCCGAGCTCGAAGATGGTGTTGAAGCTGCGGCTCTCGGGCACGATGTCGAAGCGCACGGTGCGGGCGTCCACCACCGTGGCGGCGCTGGCGCCCATCAGCGGGGTGATGTATTCGGGCCGCACCAGCTTGCCCTTCAGGCGCTGGAAGCTGTCGACCACATCCTCGGGCAGCAGGGCGTCGCCGTTCGAGAAACGCACGCCGGCGCGCAAGCGGAAGCTCACCGCCGACAGGTCGGGCTCGACATAGATGGCCTCGGCCAGCAGGCCGTACATCGACTTGGCCTCGTCCATCGAGAACTCGCACAGGGTCTCGAACATCAGCATCAGGAAGGAGGCCTGCGCCACCCCCTTGATGGTGAAGGGGTTGAACTTGTCGAAGCTGGAGCGCCGGTCACTGTTGGACAGGCGCATCTGTCCGCCCTTGGGCGCGGCCGGGTCGGCGTAGTCGAAATGCTTGAAATCGGCGCCGTACTTGGGCTCGCCGAAGGCGCTGATGGCATGCGTCCAGACCCCGGTCTGGATCGGCGCGACGGCGGCCTGCGCCGACGCGCCCAGGCCTGGCGCGGCCACCAGCGCGGCGCTGCGCAAGACGTCGCGGCGGTTCATTGGGAGGCTCATGCGCGGGGCCTCAGAGACTGAGCGGATTTCGAGCGTGACCGAGCAACACCACAAAACGTGCCCGGTCTAGACGCAAAGCGGAGCCATAGCCCGGGCTATGGCGAGCATTTGCAACGACGAGCGGGTGCGTTTTGGGGTGGTGAGCG
>JAYUQJ010000020.1:0-5957 GCA_043756825.1 Betaproteobacteria bacterium
ATGCTGACGTACTGCTTGCCGCCCTGCTCCCAGGTGACGGGCAGGCCGATGATGCCGGAGCCGGTCTGGAACTCCCACAGCTTCTGGCCGGTCTCGGCATTGACGGCCATGAACTCACCGGTGGCTGCGCCGGTGAACACCAGGTTGCCGGCGGTCGACAAGGTGCCGGCCATGCTGGGCTGGCCCGGCCAGGCCATCTGCCATTTGCTCTTGCCGGTCATCGGGTCGATCGCGCTCAAGTGGCCGTGCGGCGCGTCCTTGGGCATGGTGACCCCGCGGAAATTCACGCCCAGGTACCACTCGCCGCGCTTGTACTCGGGCTTGACGATCTGGTACGGCCAGGACATCTCCAGCGTGTTGGCATAGGCCAGGCCGGTGGCCGGGTTCCAGCTCATCGGGGTCCAGTTCTTGCCGCCCAGCACCGACGGCCACACCACCTCGTCCCCGCCATTGCGGATGTTCTTGGTGACCTGGCTTTCCACCGGCCGGCCGGTGGCCATGTCAATCTTGTCGGCCCAGTTCACCTTCACATAGGGGTTGGCGGCCAGCAGCTTGCCGTTGGCGCGGTCCAGCACGTAGAAGAAGCCGTTGCGATTGGCCTGGGCCAGCACCTTGCGGTTCTGGCCGTCGATCTTGATGTCGACCAGCATGCCCACTTCGGTGGCGTCGTAGTCATAGGGGTCGTTGGGGCTGAACTGGTAGTGCCAGACCATCTCGCCCGTCTTGGGCCGGAAGGCGATCACCGAGCAGACGTACAGGTTGTCGCCCAGGCGCACCTGCGGGTTCCAGGGCCCGGCATTGCCGGTGCCCCAATAGACCAGGTCCAGCTCGGGGTCGTAGGTGCCGGTCAGCCAGGTGGGCGCACCGCCCTTGGCATGGGTGTCGCCGGGCCAGGTGTTGCCGCCCTTCTCGCCCGGGGCGGCGGTGGTGTAGATGCGCCACAGCTGCTTGCCGGTCTTGGGGTCCCAGCCGTCGACGAAACCGCAGGTGCCGTACTCGCCACCGGCGATGCCGGTCATCACCACGCCACCCGCGATCAGCGGCGCGCTGGTCATCGCATGGCCGTCCTGGTAGTTGGCGGCCTTGCTCTTCCACAACTGCTTGCCGGTCTTGGCGTCCAGCGCCATCACATGCGCGTCGAGCGAGACGCGGTAGAGCACGCCGTCCAGGATGGCCACGCCGCGGTTCAGGATGCCGCAGCAGGCGTACTTGAAGACGTCCTGCGGCAGCTCGATGTCGGTCTTCCAGAGCTGCCTGCCGGTCAGCGGATTGATCGCCATCGTGGCATTGAAGGTGGTGACGTACATCACCCCGTCATGGATGATCGGTTGCGACTCCTGGCCCTGCGGGTTGTTCAGGCTGTAGACCCAGGCCGGCTGCAGTTTGTCGACATTGCGCGCATTGATCTGCGTGAGCGCGCTGTAGCGCTGGTTGTTGGCGGCCAGGCGCTTGTCCTGGTATTCGCATCATCAGCGTTTCGCCTTGCGCCGTGCAGGCACAGCGGGCTTTCCCTAGTTCGCGGGCGCTGCGGGCCTGTCTTCCGCGTGTCACCAGGGGCATCATCCGGCCGCCACAATCGTCGTTGTTGCTGCGTGGCACACAAGCGACCCATCACCTTGTCGAGATGAACCCTTTGATCGAGCTCCAGTCCCGTCTGCAGACGGTGCGCGGCCACTACCGGGTAACGCCCTGGATCCAGCCGCGCGACGACGAGTCGCCGCTGTTGCGGTCCTGGCAGCGCTGTCGCGACGCCGGCATGCGCGAGCATGAGCGCGTCAACTTCGAATTGGTGTCGCGCGCGATGCTGGCCGGCCTGGACGAGGTGCATGGGGCACTGGTGCAGCGTGCCCGGCCCGAGACCGAGCGCCTGGCGCATGCGCTGCGCGGCACTGGCTGCGTGGTGCTGCTGTTCAACACCCGCGGCGTGGTGATCGACCGCCTGTGCCAGGAATCGGCCACCTCCTCGGCGCTGCTGGCAGCCACCCGCAAGGGGGTCAATCTGGCAGAACGTTGTGTGGGCACCAGCGCACCGGCGATCTCGATCGCCGAGGGCGTGCCCTACCTGGTGGGGCGCGATGCGCATTTTTTCGCCAATGTGCGGCCCTTCTTCTGCGTGGCCGCGCCGATCAATTCACCGACCGGTGAGCGCCTGGGCGCACTCGACATCACCGCCTACGACAACGTGCCGTCCTTCGATGTCTATTCGCTGGTGCTGGATGCCGCAGCGGCGATCGAGAACAGCCTGTTCCAGCCGTCAGCCGACCGGGTGGTGGTGCGCTTCCATCCGCGCGCCGAGTTGCTGGGCACGCCACTGGAGGGTTTGCTGCTGGTCGACCCGGAGGGCCGTGTCAGTGGCGCCAACCGGGTGGCCGCCCGCCTGCTGTGCTTGCCGAGCCAGGGCTTGCTGGGCCGCGCCTTTGGCGAATTGTTCGACCGCCGCCTGCAGGCCGTGTTCGGCCGGGGCGGTGGCGCGCGGGCCGACCTGGTGGAGATGCTTACCCATGGGGGACTGCAGGTGATGGCGCGCTTCGAGTGCGGCGGCGCCGATGCGCGGCCCGTCACCGCCTGGCCCCTGGGCCGGCCGGCGGCAGTTGCCGAACTGGTCGGCCTGGCTGCTGCACCACCGGGCAAGATGCGCGAGCTGGAGCTGCAGGCCATCGAGCGCACCCTGGCGGCATTCAAGGGCAATGTGTCGGCGGCCGCGCGCCAGCTGGGCATCAGCCGCAACACCATCTACCGGCGCCGCCACGAGCCTGGCTGAGCCGCCCCCGCCTCCCAGGCCGGTGTCCCGAAGTCCAGCGTGGACGGGTTGTTCGGCGCGCTGGCCACCGCCTTTGAGGAGCGCGCGGTGGGCGCGTTTCTGTCGGGCAAGGGCCGCGACGGCGCCCGGGGCGTGCGGGCGATCCATGCGGCCGATGAGGACAACATCCCCGCAGTACCGGCGATCAACCGCATGGTGCAGGCGGTCAGGCGCCGCGCCGGTTTCGACCTCAGCTGGTACAAGCCGCGCTCGCTGGGGAGCAGCGGGTCGCGGGCTCAGCGACGGCCGAACATCATCTGGCGGGCCAGCGCCGATTTCAGTGGCGGCAGCGCCTGCAGTGCCGCCAGCCCGAGGCCTCGCACCACCGGCAGCCCGGGCCAGCGCCAGGCAAAGCTGCGGGCCAGAAAATCGGTGGCGGCGATCATGCTCCAGCGGTCGGGGCCGCGCGCCCAGTCCAGCCGGCGCAGCAGCGGCTGCAATTCGGCCGGCGTGCTGCGGCGCAGCGCCATCACCAATTCCGTGGCGTCGCGCAGGCCCAGGTTCAGGCCCTGGCCGGCCACCGGGTGCAGGGTCTGCGCGGCATTGCCGATGCGCACGATCGCGCCGTCCACCAGGGTGCGCTCGGCGTTCAGGCCCAGCGCGAAGTGCTTGAGCGGCGATATGCCGGTCACCCGCCCGGCCTCGGTCGGCAGCAGGGTGTTGAGCACCGCGATGCGCTGGGCGTCGTCGAGCGGCGCGACCGGGTCGTCGTCGCGGTTGACGCACCACACCATGGCTGCGCGCAGCGGGCCTTCGGTGGGCGCATGGCCGGCCAGCGGCAGCAGCGCCAGCGGCCCGTCGCGGGTGAAGCGCTCGATGGCCCGCCCCGGCGTGGCACCGGCCAGTGTGACGCTGCCCACCCAGGCCGTCTGCCGGTAGTCGTGGGTCACGGCCTTGCGCGCCTGGTCGGCGAACACGCCGCCCTCGGCCACCACCGCCAGGTCGAAACGCTCGGCGATGCCAGCATCGACCTCGACGCGGCCCAGGCCGTCATCGGCGCCTCCCAGGTTGCGCACCTGGGTCACCGGGTGCCCGAAGCGGCTGTGCAGGCGTTGCGGCGCCCCGGCCTCGGCCGCCTGCCAGGCCCGCTGCAGGCAGGCGACCAAGGCGCCATAGCTCAGCACCGCACCCAGCATGGGCACCGCTTCGTCGGCCGCGCGCAGCCGCACGGGGCTGTCGCCCCAGGGCCCTTGCAGCGTGGGCGGGGCCTGCGACACCAGCACCTCGGTGATCGGCTGGGCCAACGCGGCCGGCCAGGCGCCGAGCTTCTGCAGCGCCATCACGCTGCCCAGCGCCAGCGCCAGCGTGCGCGGGTCGGCCGAGACGTCGCGGTCGGCCGGCCGGGCGTCGAAGACAGTGATGTCGGCGCCCGGCAGCAGCCGCGCGGCCTGCAGCGCCAGCGCCAGGCCGGCCGGGCCGGCGCCGATCACGGCCAGGCGCCAGGTGGGCCGCAGCGCGGCGGGCGGGGTATCGGTGCGGCTCATCAGCAGGCCTCCAGCCAGGTCACCTCGGGTGACCGCCCGCCGCGCAAGGTGACGATGCGGCCCTGGTCGTTGCTCTCCATCACCAGGGCGAAGCGTTTGTCAGCAGCGTAGACGATCAGCATGCGGCCCTTGTCGAAGTAGGGGTGGGGCGTGCTGACCAGGCGCTTGCCGTAGACCTGTTGGGCGCGCGCGGCCGTGTCGCCCACCTGCAGGCCGCTGTGGCTGCGGTAGCGCGGGTCGCGCGTCTCGATCCGGGTGACCACGCCGGCACTGACACCGTAGCGCACGCCCGGCTGCGCGGCGGACACGCTGTAGGCGCAGGCCCGCGGTGCGGCGGCCGGTGCGGCCTGCCGGGCCGGCGGCAGCAGCTCGGGCCGCAGGGCCTGGCCAAGCGCCTGTTCGGCCTGGGACACGGTCAGCCCGGCCAGCACCGGCGGCAGGCCCTGCAGCGTGAAGCGGCTGCTCGGCAGCGCCGCAGCATGGCGTGCCGAGGCCGCCGAAGCCACCGAGGCCGGGGCCGCGGCGGACGGCGGGCCGGGGGCTGCGCCTGCGCCGTCCACCCGGCACAGCAACAGCGCCAGCAGCGCCAGCGCAGGCGCTGCTGGCCTCATGCGACCGGCCCGCCCCGGGCACCGGCGATCGCGGGCGGCGCCTGCGGCGGCAGCTTCGGCGGGGTGTCCACCCTTTCCACCCTTTGTAGCGCGGCCCATTGGGCCGGCGTGCCCAGGTTGTGCCAGGCACCCGCCCAGACCTGGCCCGCCAGGCGGCCGGCGGCCGCGCTGTCGAACAGCAGGGGCCCCAGCGGCGCCGCCTGGCCCGGCGGGATGCCGGCGACCAGCCGGCGCCGCATCAGGGCCAGGTTGGCATAGGTCAGTGGCCGCGGCTGGCCCGGCGCCGGGCGGCGCACCCGGTCGCCGGCCAAGGCAAAGTCGCCCTGGGCGTGGAAGTCGGGGTTGGGCACCAGCCACAGGTGGGCATCGTCGTCGCCGTCGGCAAAGCGCTGGCCCAGGCCGGCGTCGAAGCCGAAGCCCGGCGCGACGATGTCACCCGACACCAGCCAGAAGCAATCGCCCAGCCAGGGCAGGGCCTTGGCGATGCCGCCGGCGGTCTCGAGCGCGCCACCGTGGTCGCGGCCCTCGGTGGCGTAGTGGATGGACAGGCCCCAGCGGCTACCGTCGCCCAGCGTGGCCGGGAACTGGTCCTCCAGCCAGGCGGTGTTGATCACCACCTGGCGCACGCCGGCTGCGGCCAGGGCCATCAAGTGCCATTCGATCATCGGCCGGCCGGCCACCGGCAGCAGCGGCTTGGGGGTGCGGTCGGTCAGCGGGCGCATGCGCTCGCCGCGGCCTGCGGCAAGGATCATGGCGCGGAGCGGGGGCGGCGGCGATGGGGGCATCACGCCACAGTTTAGGCGGCGGCGGGCTCGATCCCCCCACGCCCTCGCAGAGCTCGGGCGGTTCGCCAGGCACCGACTGCCCTCAGGGCAGTCGATGTCCGGGCTCACCCCAAGCCCACCGGGGCCGGGGCGGTGCGGACGATCTTGCTGAACAAGGGCCGGAAGACATCGTCGGCGGTGTGGCCGGTCAGGGGATCGCGGTTGGCGGCAAAGGCGCTGTCCAGCACCGCCCAGTCGGCCTCGGTCAGGTGGCTGCGCGCGGCGGGCAGGATCTCGT
>JAYUQJ010000021.1:0-5950 GCA_043756825.1 Betaproteobacteria bacterium
GACCCGACCCGCAGCGCCCACCTGGCCCTGGCCTCGCTGGACCTGAATGCCAACAACCACCGCGCCCAGTACGCCTTGCGCCAGGCCATGGCCACGCTGGAGGTGGCCAGCACCTTGCACGTGGCCCATTTCGACGCCCCGATCACGGTGGCCCGCTACACCCCCGACCAGCAGCGCCTGGTGGTGGCCGGCAACCGCACGGTATGGCGGCTGGATGCCAACACCCTGGCGGTGCAAGACCGGCTGGCGGCGCGCGGCAGCGTCCTGCAGGCCTGGGAGTTGAATGCCCAGTCGCTGCTGGTACTCAGCAGCAGCGGTGTGCACCAGCAGGCGCCAGACGGCACGCTGCGGGCCGACCTGTCCTGCCCGGGCGGCCCTGCGACGGCCGGCCTGAGCCAGTTTGCGCCGGCCCAGGCTGCCATGCCGGCCCAGGTGGCGGTGGCCTGCGCCGATGGCTCGCTGCGTCTGTGGACCGTGGGCGAGGCCGGCCCGGCCCGTGCCGACGAGTTGACGCCGGCCCAGGCCGACCCGGTGGCCTACACGGCGCTGGGATTCTCAGCAGACGGCCAGTGGCTGGCCAGCGGCGACGCCGACGGCCGGGTGCTGGTCTGGCGGCGGGGCGCCGACAAGCGGCCCTGGATAGGCGCACTGCGGCCCGGTCTGTCTCCGATCAAGCATGATGCGGCGGTGCGCGACATCAGCTTCAGCCGCACCGACCCGTCGCTGCTGGCCACCGCGTCGGACGACCGCAGCAGCCGGGTCTGGACCCTTGATCTGGCCAACCGCCAGGTGGTGGACCTGCCCAATATGGAAAAGCGTCTGCGCCACGACCGCAGTGTCAGCGTGGCCCGCTTCGTCGACGCCCAGGCCAATGCCGACGATGTCGGACCGCTGATGACCGTGTCGGGCAAGCGGGTGATGTTCTGGTCCGATGACAAGACCCACGACGAGCGCAACCACGACGACTGGGTCAGCGACGCCAGCGTGTCCGACAACGGCGAGTTCCTGGTCTCGGCCAGCGACGACGGCACGGCGCGGGTCTGGTCCTCGCGCACCGCCGTGCCGGTGGCGGTGCTGCGCGGCCACCGCAACGAGGTGACACAGGCCCGTTTCGGGCCGGGCAACCGGCTGGTCACTGCCAGCCGCGACCACAGCGTGCGGCTGTGGGCCCTGCATGCGCCGCGCCTGCTGGCCAGCGGCAGCGCCTGGCAGCTCTCGGCCGCCCTCGACCACAGTGGCCGCCAATGGGTGCTGTGCGGCGGAAAAGACAGCCAGCGCATCAATTGCCGCCTGCAGCCAGCCGTGACCGGCCCGGCCGCAGCGGCGTCCGGCGCCGGCGCGGCGCTGGCCGAGGTCAAGGCCGCCGAGATGATCTCGGAGGTCAGCGTCTCGCCAGACGGCAGCCTGATGCTGGCCCAGCGCGGCAGTGCCGACCTGATCAGCCAGCGCCAGGCGGTGCTGTGGCGGCTGGCTGACCGCAGCGTGCTCAGGCAGCCCTGGCTGTCCACCCAGGAGGCTGCCGTCTTCAGTACGGCCCGGCCGGAGTGGCTGGGCCTGGCCGCCGACGGCAAGCTGCAGCTGTGGCCGCAGGCCGCCTTGACGCAGGACAAGCCACCTGCACCGTTGTGGCAGGCAGCGGCGCAGGCCGGCCGCAAGCTGCCGGCGCTCAGCCCGGACGGTCGCTGGGTCGCGGCCGCGCTCGGCGCCCAGGTGCAGTTGTGGGACCGCCAGGCGCCGGCGGCCGCACCCCGGCTGCTGGCCGGCCACCTGGGTGAAATCCGCTCACTGGCTTTCAGCCGCGACAGCCAGGCCCTGGTCAGCGCCAGCGCCGACCGCACCGCCCGGATCTGGCCGCTGGGCAGTGCTGCGGCCGACGCGGCCGCAGCGCCGCGCGTGTTGAAGGGCGGCCACAGCGCGGCGCTGAGTTCGGCGGCCTTCAGCCCCGACGGCGCCTGGGTGGTCACCGCCAGCGCCGACAACTCGGTGCGGGTCTGGGACGCCAGCACCGGCATCGAAGGCGCGGCCCTGTACCGTCATGGCGGCGCAGTGAACCAGGCCCTTTTCGATGCCAGTGGCGAGCAGATCCTGTCGCTCAGCGATGACGGCACTGCGGTGCTGGGCCGCTGCGATGCCTGCCGCCTGCCCATGGATAAACTGCGCCAGATGGGCCACAAGAGGGTCAAGCAGGTGCTGGGCGACCCGGCGCCCTGAGGCCCACGCGCCGGCCCAGGCGCGGCTTGGGCACCTGCAAAGGCGTGGGCGGCGGGCTGGGCAGGCGGCCCGGGTCCAGCCGTCAGGGCTTGTCGGGATCGGCGCAGGCCCAGCGGCGGTAGCTGTCGTAGCCGGGCTGGTCGACCGCCAGCTTGGCCAGCGTGGTCAGCCAGAGGTGCTCGGCCAGGCCGGCGTGGTCACTGCCCAGGCTGGCGTCGGCGATCTGCGCCGCCAGGCGCCGGTTCAGGTGGGCCAGCGTGCCGCTCTCGCCCAGCAGCGCCTGCAAACGCGCCGCTTCAGCGGCCTGCTCGGTGGGCGCATGGGCCAGCTCGCGGCCGGCGATGTCCAGCATATTGGCCGCTACCCGGGCCTGGTAGGCCAGCGCAGCGTCGCCGCCTCGCGCCAGCGCGGGGCCGGCCTCTTCGCGCAGGTAGCGGGCCACCGCCTGCAGCAGTTGCTCAGGGCTGGGGCTGTCCTGCATCAGGCCGTCTCGCACCTGCCGCGGGGCTGCGGCAACAGCAGTTCAAGCAGGTCGATCTCGGTCTCGGACGCGCGCCTGGCGATCGCAGCCTTTTCCATCACCGCCTCGGCCCCGCTCAGCCAGGCCTGGCCCATGCTCTCGCAGATCACGCCCCAGCGCAGGGTGCCCAGTACCTGCCACCAGCGCACCCGCGCGGTGTCGACCTGGCCACCGGCGGCACGGTAGCCGCCGAACAATTCGTGCCACTGGCCGAAGCCGCCTACCGGCCGGCCCGCCTGGCCAAAGCACCAGGAATGAACGCCGATCCAGCCCAGGTCGGCCATCGCATCGCCCAGGTGGGCCAGTTCCCAGTCCAGCACGCCCACCAGCGTGCCGCCCGCAGCCTGCAGGTCGACCATCAGATTGCCATTGCGGAAATCGCCATGCACCAGGGCCGGCGCCGCATCGGCTGGCGCCTGCTCGGCCAGCCAGCGCAAGGCCAGCTGGAACACCGGCCGGACGGTGCCGTGGCGGGCATGCCACTGGCGCAGGTAGTCCACTTCGGCGCGCGGCTGGGTCTGGCGCAGCGCGGGCAGCCCGTCCAGCGGCAGGGCATGGATGCGGGCCAGCGCCTGGCCGCACTGCCAGGCCAGCGCGGGGCGATGGGCGGCGGCGATGCGCCGGCCCAGGGTCTCGCCCGGCAGCCGCTGCATGAGGAAGCCGGCGCCCAGGCCGTCGGTGGGCTGCAGCACCCGCAGCACTTCGGGCACCGGCACGCCGGCCTGGCCGGCAAGGGCGATCAACGCCGCTTCGGCCGCCAGGCCGGCGCTGCCCGAGGTCCTTTGCGCAGCGCCGGCCGGCGCGCGCCGCAGCACCAGCTGCCGCACCGGCGCCGGGCCCCAGTCGATGGCCCAGGTTTCCTGGCTGGCGCCCCCCGACAGGCGCTGCAGCCCGGCCACCGGCCCGCCCAGCAGGCCGGCCAGCGCTGCGGTCAGTGCCTCGTCGGCGCCTGCGGCTGGGCTCACGGCCCGCGCGGCTCAGAGCCGCTCGACGATGGTGACGTTGGCCAGACCGCCGCCCTCGCACATCGTCTGCAGGCCGTAGCGCTTGCCACCGGCCTTCAGCGCATGCAGCAGCGTGGTCATCAGCTTGGCGCCGCTGCCGCCCAGCGGATGACCCAGCGCGATCGCGCCGCCATTGACGTTGAGCCGTGCCGGGTCGGCGCCGGTCACCTGCAGCCAGGCCACCGGCACCGAGGCAAAGGCCTCGTTGACCTCGAACAGGTCGATGTCATGGATCGACATCCCGGCCTTCTTCAAGGCGTGCAGGGTGGCCGGGATCGGCGTCTCCAGCATCATCACCGGGTCGCCGCCGATCACCGTCATCTGATGCACCCGAGCCAGCGGCGCCACGCCCAGGGTCTTGAGGCCGCGCTCGTTGACCACCATCAGCCCGGCCGCGCCGTCGCAGATCTGGCTGGCATTGGCCGCCGTGCAGACACCGCCCTCGGCCAGCAGCTTGACGCTGCCGATGGCCTCGGCGGTGGCATCGAAGCGGATGCCTTCGTCGACCGTGTGCAAGCCGGTCGAATCCGGGCCGCCGCGCACCCGCTCGGCCAGCGGCACGATCTCGGCGTCAAAGGCACCGGCCCGCGCGGCGGCCGCGGCGCGCTGGTGGCTTTGCAGCGCATAGGCATCCACCTGGGCGCGGCTCAGGCCATGCTTCCTGGCCACCATCTCGGCGCCGGTGAACTGGCTGAACTGCACGCCGGGATAGCGCTGCTGCATTTTGGGGCTGACATAGAAGCCCATGTCGGCCTTCAGCGCCAGGATCGACGGCGTGCCGATGGGCACCCGGGTCATGCTCTCGACGCCGGCGGCGATGACGATGTCCATGCTGCCCGACATCACCGCCTGGGCCGCGAAGTGCAGCGCCTGCTGCGACGAGCCGCATTGCCGGTCCACCGAGGTAGCGGGCACCGATTCGGGCAAGCAGGACGCCAGCACCGCATTGCGGGCGATGTTGCTGGCTTGCTCGCCGGCCTGGCCGACGCAGCCCATGATCACGTCCTCCACCAGCGCGGGGTCGCAGCCGGTGCGCGCGACCAGCGCGTCCAGCACGCTGGCCGCCAGGTCAGCCGGGTGCCAGCCCGACAGTTTGCCGTTGCGGCGGCCGCCGGCGGTGCGGGCGGCGGCGACGATATAGGCCTCGGCCATGGAGATCTCCTGCGCGGGTTGCAAAGCGACGATTGTTGGCGCGGGTGGGCGGCGCCGCACTCGTCCAAAGCGATGATTCCCGGCCGGGCACGCGGGCCGCGTCGGCCGTCAGCGCGCGCTCATCAAGCCCGTCAGCAGGTCGGCCTGGCCGTCGATGCGCTCGAGCACCGGATAGCGCTGGCCACCGCGCCAATCGATGCGAACGGTGTTGAAGCGATCTCGGTCGCGCATCAGCAGCTCGATGGGCGCCTTGCCATCGGTGTTGGCGCCGATGGCCGCCTTCAGGCGGTCGGCCTTGTAGGCCAGCTGGTTGACGGCCACCACGGTCATGCCCGGTGCCAGGCCGGCCTTGAAGGCCGGGCTGTCCCAGCGCACGCCCGACAGCTTGCCGCCTTCGCCCAGGACCAGGCCGATCGAGTGACCCAGGTCGGTGCTTTTCCAATGCGCCTCGTTGGCCTTGAATTCGTCGCTGGGCGCCTCACGCCAGGCCAGGCGCCAGCCGGCGCGGGCCAGGCCGTCCAGCGGGGCGCCCGGGCCGTGGCTGTCCAGCCGGTCGCGCAGGAAGCGCGCCCAGTCGTGCGGCTGCACAGCGTCCAGCGCGGCGACGATGTCGTCGAAGGCGTAGGGCAGCGGCCCGGTCTGGCCGGCGCTGCCGGCGGGGTTGAAGAAGCGCGCGGCAAAATCGTCCAGCGACCGCGCACCGCCGCTGTGCTCGCGGATCAGGGTGTCGGCATCCAGCCAGATCAGCAGGCTCTCGTTGTAGTACTCGCCGCCGTGGCGCTGCCAGTCGCGCCAGTCGCGCCGGCCGTTGCGCGCCGAGATGATCGGCTCGAAGGTGGTGTCCTGCAGATTGCGCCACTGCCGGCCGGCGCGGCGGTCCAGGTTGGCGGCCAGCTGGGCCAGGCTCTCGCGCGACAACTGCGCGCTGACCAGCCCGCTGCGCACCGCCAGCAGCCGGCCCCAGTACTCAGAGACTGAGAGGATTTCGAGCGTGACCGAGCAACGCCACAAAACGTGCTCGATCTAGACGCAAAGCGCAGCCATAGCCCGGGCTATGGCGAGC
>JAYUQJ010000022.1:0-5942 GCA_043756825.1 Betaproteobacteria bacterium
GCCCTGCCAGAAAGGGTTGGCCAGGTGCGGCTCGATGAGCTCGCCGCCGATCTTTGCCTTGGCCGCCTGCACCGCCGCCGCCGCACCCCGCAACCGCACGATCAAGGCCCCGTCCCACCAGGCGCTGGCGTTCAGCGGCAGCGGTTGGCCGCCCCAGCGGTTCAACTGGTCCAGCGCCTGCGCCTGCTCCATTTGCAGCCGCAGCGTGGCCGTGACCGGCGCCATCGGCAGGACCTTGAGCGACACCTCCAGAATGACCCCCAAGGTGCCCATCGAGCCCGCCAGCAGCCGCGACAGGTCGTAGCCGGCGACGTTCTTGATCACCTGCCCGCCAAAACTCAACACCTCGTTGCGGCCGTTCAGCAGCGTCGCGCCGAGCACGTAGTCGCGCACCGAGCCGACCGCGGCACGCGACGGGCCGGCCAGCCCCGCCGCGACCATGCCGCCGACCGTGGCGCCCGCACTGAAATGCGGCGGCTCGAACGGCAGGCACTGGCCCTTTTCGGCCAGCACGCCTTCCAGCTCCGCCAGCGACGTGCCGCAACGGCTGGTGACGACCAGCTCGGTGGGCTCGTAGCTGGAGATGCCCTCGAGCACGCGCGTGTCCAGCGCTTCACCTTGCGGCGCCTCGCCGTAGAAGGCCTTGGTGCCACCGCCGCGAATGTCGAGCTGAACGCCCGCCGAAAGCGCACTTTGAACGCGATCGATCAGGACCTGCAGCGCAGGGTCGTTGATGTTCATCTCGGCACTGACGGGCCGCCACCAGGGCTGATATCTCGGGCCGCCAGCGGAGCGAGCGTGGGGGGCGACATGCTAAAAGCGCGGAATGTCGGCAAACGGCAGCAGCCCGCGCCGCACATGCATCTTGCCGTACTCGGCGCAGCGCGACAGGCTGGGGATCACCTTGCCCGGGTTGAGCAGTTCCTTGGGGTCGAAGGCGCGTTTCATGGCCAGCATCTGCTCGCGCTCGGCGGGTGAGAACTGCACGCACATCGAACTGAGTTTCTCGACCCCCACGCCATGCTCGCCGGTGACGGTGCCGCCCATCGCGACACTGGTTTCCAGAATGTCGGCGCCGAACAGTTCGCAGCGGCGCAACTGGTCGGGGTCGTTGGCGTCGAACAGGATCAACGGGTGCAGGTTGCCATCACCGGCATGAAACACGTTGGCGCAGCGCAAGCCGTACTTCGCCTCCATCTGCTGGATCGCGAGCAGGATGTCGGCCAGGCGCTTGCGCGGGATCGTCGAGTCCATGCACATGTAGTCGGGGCTGATGCGCCCGCTTGCCGGGAAGGCGTTCTTGCGCCCGCTCCAGAACGTCAGCCGCTGGGCCTCGTTGGCGCTGACCTCGATGCGGGTGGCGCCGCTGGCGCGCAGCACCTCGACCATGCGGATGATTTCTTCGGCCACCTCTTCGGGTGTGCCATCGCTTTCGCACAGCAAAATGGCTTCGGCCGTGAGGTCGTAGCCGGCGTGAACATAGTCTTCGACGGCCGCGGTCATGGGCTTGTCCATCATCTCCAGGCCGGCCGGGATGATGCCGGCGCCGATCACGCTGGCGACCGCGTCGCCGGCCTTGCGGATGTCGTCGAAGCTGGCCATGATGCAGCGCGCGAGCTGCGGCTTGGGGACCAGCTTGACGGTGACTTCGATGGTCACGGCCAGCATGCCTTCGCTGCCGACCAGCACGCTGATCAGGTCGAGCCCGGCGCAGTCGAGCGCCTCGGAGCCGAACTCCACCGGCTCGCCTTCGACCGTGAAGCCGCGCACCCGCAACACGTTGTGCAGCGTCAGGCCGTACTTCAGGCAGTGCACGCCGCCGGAGTTTTCGGCCACGTTGCCGCCAATGGTGCAGGCGATCTGGCTGCTGGGGTCGGGCGCGTAGTACAGGCCATGGGGCGCGGCGGCCTCGCTGATCGCCAGGTTGCGCACGCCGCACTGCACCACCGCGGTTCGCGACAGGGCGTCGAGCTTGACGATGCGGTTGAACTTGGCCAGCGACAGTGTCACGCCCTGGGTGTGCGGCATCGCACCGCCGGAGAGGCCGGTGCCGGCGCCGCGTGCCACCACCGGCACGGCCAGCGCGTGGCAGGCCTTCAGCACCGCCGCCACCTGGGCTTCGGTCTCGGGCAGGGCCACGGCCAGCGGCAGCGCGCGGTAGGCGGTGAGGCCGTCGCACTCGTAGGGCACGGTGTCCTCGCGGCGGTACAGCAGCGCATGGGCCGGCAGCACGGGCGCCAGCGCGGCCACCACCTCGGCCTGGCGGGCGGCGCGCTGGCGGGCTTCGGCGGCGGCGTCCAGGGGGGCATCCAGCGAGGCAGCCAGGGGGGCAGCCAGGGCGGCAGCCGGCAGGGGGGCGTTCATCGGGTCTCCTCGAATCCGACCACCACTGTAAGCAGTTTGCAGCCGTTGCACGCGCGAAGCCGCGCAGGGCGGTTGCACCCTGGGGGCATGCAATGGCGCAACCGGTCAGCGCACGACCCTCAGCGCACCACCCACCCTCAGTCGGCGCGGGCGTGCTGCACCACCACCGCCACGGCGGCCAGCCTGGTGGCGAGGATCATGTTGCCGAACGGGTCGTAGATCTGCTGCCAAACCGCGGGGTGTCTGCTGCGGGTGCGCGTTGGTGGCGGCGGCTGTCGCATCTGCGGGCCAGGTTGGCCCACAGCAGCGCCCTGGTGCCAAGCCGCGGCACGGCCGTTGTGAATCCCGCTGCAGGGCCCTGTCAGCGAGCGGGTTGCAGGCACTCAGTGGCCCAGCAGTTCGCCGATCGGTTTGAAGTCGTCGACGCGGTCGCAGACCGCCTTCACCGTTGTCAGGATCGGCACGCCCAGCAACAAACCCCAAACCCCCCACAACCAGCCAAAGGCAAGCACGCCGACGAACACGCTGACGGCATTCAGGCGACTGGTGCGGCTGGTCAGCCAGGGCGTCAGCAGGTTGCCGGTGACGGTGTGCAGCCCGGTCGCGATGCCGGCGACCACGAAGGCCATGTTCAGCGTGCCGAACTGCAGGAAGGCCACCAGCGCCGCCGCCGCCGCGAGCACGATGGTGCCGAGGTAGGGGACGAAGTTCAGCACAAACGCCGCCACGCCCCAGACCGCGGCCTGTTCCAGGCCAATGGCGGCGAAGGCCGCCCAGATCATCACGCCGACCAGCACGCTGGTGAACATCTGCACCAGCAGGTAGCGGTGGATCTGCTCGGTGACTTCGTCGAGCAGCTGCACGGTGATGCGCTTCTGCGCAAAGGTCGGCCCGGCGATCTTGACCATCTTGCGGCGAAAGCTGTCGCCCGAGGCCATCAGGAAAAACGCGATGAACACCATCATCAGCGCCTGCCCGATGGAGGCCGCCACGCCCAGCGTGCCCGACCAGAGGTAGTCCTTGATGTCGAAACGGGTGCGCTCGATGCTCACCCGGGTGACGCCGCGGGTGGCCGTCGGCGGCGTCGGGCTGCCGTCCTGCGCGGCCTGCTCCAGCTGGGTGGCGGCACGCTGCACCTTGTCGATCGCCGACTCGCTGCGCCCACGCTGGGCCCGCAAGGTTTCGCGTACCTTTTGCGCCGCCGCGGGCAGGGATTCGATCAGGGTCGTCGCGTCATCGCTCAGCGCGTAGACCGTCCAGCCCGCGCCGGTGCCCATCGCGCCCAGCAGCAGCGCGGCGCCCAGCGCGCGCGGCAGGTGCCAGCGGGTCATCCGGTCGACCACCGGGCTCAGCGCATAACTCAGCATCAGGCCCAGCAGCAGCGGGATGAACACCGGGCTGGCCAGCTGCAGCGCCATCAGCGAGGCCAGCGTGGCCAGGATCGCCAGCGGCGCGCTGCGCAGCTTGACCGGGCGGGCCGGCAGATCGTCGGGCGGGGGCGTTTCGAGCATGAACGAGGGTACTGCAGTCCGGTCTGTGTCAGCCCGGGCCGGAGCTGAACACCGTCAGCACCCCGGTGTAACCGTACAGGTGGTGGCGGGCGATCTCACCGGCGGCAAAAAAGCCGATCAGCGGCACGTCGCCCAGCGCATGCTGCACGATCAGCGCCTCGGCCGAGGGCCCGCCAAAGTGCGGCCCGCCGCGGCCCGAGCACGAGACATAGACCGCACCGACGATGCGCGGGGCGGCCGGCGGCCCGGCCGGGTCGTCGGCCGCGGGTGTGTGAGACAACGCCGGCAGCGGCGCTTCGGCTTCCAGCTCGTCGCGGATCTCGGCGCAGATGCGCACCAGGTCGCGCCGCGCAGCGGTCACGTCGCGGCGACAGAAGGCCAGTTGCTGGCCCACCACCAGCTGGTCGGCGATGGCGATGCCCTGGCGTGCCGGGTCGAGCCCGATCAGGTTGCGCACCCGCGTGTCGGCGCCGAACTGGCCACCGCGCGACAAGGCCGCGTCGTCGGGGTCGGTCAGGCCCACCAGGGTGGCGCGCAGCGCGGTCATGGCCTGTTGCGGCCGCTGCAGCGAGATGCCCAGCTCGGCCAGCAGCAGTGGCAGCGCGGGCTGGTCGTCCAGTGTCAGCGCCAGGTTGTGGTCGGCGGCGGTGACGTGGCGCATGGGGCCCAAGGGCTGGCAGCCCTGGGTGACCCGCGAGACCAATGCCACGGTGGGCGCAAAAGCCACGCCCGACAGGCCGCCCTGGAAGACACCGTCGGCGATGTGCAGACGGCGGGTGCGCGAGGCGCTGAGGCCGCCAAACAGGTAGCCGCTGGTGGTGCGGCCGGCCAGTTCGACCAGCAGGTCGTCCAGGTCGTGGGTGGCGGGGTCGGCATGCACCAGCGCACATTGCGGCTGGAAGCCCGCACCGGGGTTGCTGCCGGCGACCAGCGGCACCCGGCCGCTGAACAGTTGGAAGCTGTCGGCCGGCAGGTCGCACAGCATCAGCACCAGGGCGGGTTCGGCCATGTACTCGACCCCGCTGACCATCACGCCCACGCCCACGCTGCCGACCCAGTGCACCCCCGGCCAGCGCTGCTGCAGGTCGGCCAGCAGGGCCTCGGCCTGGGGCGCGTAGGCCTCGGTCAGGTAGACCAGCCCCAGCGTGGCGACGAAGGCCGGTTGCCGGGCGGCGCGGCGGGCGTCGATCTGCGCGGCTGCCAACGCCAGCGCCATGTGGCCGTCGGGGTGGGTGGCATGGGCGGTGAGGAAGGCCTGCATGGGTTGGGTGCCTGGTGCGCGGCGTGCGGATTGGGCTGTGCCGTTGGCGCTCAGCGCGGCTTGGCGGCAGGGCGCCGCGGCGCTGCCGTCTTCTCGGTCGCGGCGCTCTTGGTCGTGACGCGGGCGGCCTTGGGCGGCGCCGCAGCGGCCGCTCCCGCCGCCGCGGCCGGCACGGTGGCGGCCTTGCGGAAGGTGTCGGTCGCGGCGTCCATGCCCTGCTTGACCATCTGGCCGGCCATGGTGCGTGCGGCGTCAGCGGTGGTGTCGTTCATCGCGCTGGCGGCCAGCTGGCTGAACTGCTGCGTCAGGGCACCCCACCACTGCATCGGGTCGATCACGCCGGGCGCTGCGGTGGGCGCTGCGGTGGGCGCTGCAGGGCCGGGCGGGGCGGCCGGCGGCTCGGCCGGCGCTGCGCGCGCCGCACTGAACATCGACGGCGCCGACGCCGCGGCAGGTGCAGGTGCAGATGCAGATGCAGGTGCGGCTTCCGGCATGCGGATCTTCAGCGATTCGGTCAGGTCGCTCATCGACACGTTCATCGACTTCAGCGTCGACAGCGTCATGCGCTGCACCTCCAGCGCCTGGATGCTGGCGGCCAGCATGCGCGCGTTCTGCTCCAGCCAGAACTGCACGGTGCGCAGCTCGCTGATGCGCTTGTCCAGCTCCTCCGGGTCCAGCGTCGGTGCGATCCACTGGCCCATGCCGGGTATCGCAGCGCCGGCGTTTTTTACCAGGCCCTGCAGAAAGTCGAAGCCAGGCACCAGCTTGCTGAAGGCGTTACTGGAATCGGTCATGGCGTCTCCTGG
>JAYUQJ010000023.1:0-5919 GCA_043756825.1 Betaproteobacteria bacterium
CGATCACCTGCGCGATGCCGGTGAATGAAATTCGCCGGTCCAGGAAGGCTTCGACAGCGACTTCGTTCGCGGCGTTCAGGATGGCCGGCGCCGTGCCGCCGCGCCCGATGGCCTGGCCGGCCAAGGCCACGCAGGGGAAGCGCCGGGTATCGAGCGCTTCGAAATCCAGGCGCCCCAGGGCCGCGAAATCCAGCGCTTGCACGCCGGAATCGATCCGGTTTGGCCAGGACAGGGCACAGGCGATCGGAGTGCGCATGTCGGGCGCTCCCAGCTGCGCGATCACCGAGCCGTCGCGGTATTCCACCATCGAGTGGATCACGCTTTGCGGGTGGACCACGACTTCGATTGCATCGAGGGGCGCGGCGAAAAGCCAGTGAGCCTCGATCACCTCCAGGCCCTTGTTCATCATCGTGGCCGAATCCACCGAAATCTTGCGGCCCATCACCCAGTTGGGGTGGGCGCAGGCCTCGTCAGGTGTGACCAGCGCCAGCGTGGCGAGATCCCGGGTGCGGAACGGCCCGCCCGAGGCGGTGAGCACGATATGGGCAATGCGCTGGGACCAGGTCGACCGGTCTTCGGGCAGACACTGGAAGATGGCCGAATGCTCGCTGTCGATGGGCAGCAGCAGCGCGCCGCCTTGGCGCACTGCTGCCATGAACAGGCGCCCACCCACCACCAGGGCCTCCTTGTTGGCCAGCATCAGGCGCTTGCCGGCAAGCGCCGCAGCAATGCAGGGCCGCAGACCCGCCGCGCCGACGATGGCGGCCATCACACTGTCGGTATCGGGATGCGAGGCCACATCGCACAAGGCCTTGTCACCGTGCAGCACCTCGGTGCGCAGGCCCGCGCCCGACAAATCAGCCACCAAGGCGCGGGCCTGGCCGGCATCCGCCACCACCGCAAAGCGCGGTTGCCAGCGGCGGCACAAGCGGGCCAGTTCTGCGATGCTTTGGTGGGCGGTCAAGGCGAACACCTCGTAGCGGCCGGCATGCAGGGCCATCACGTCGAGCGTGCTGGAGCCCACCGACCCGGTGGCGCCGAGAATGCAGACACGTTGAACCATGGTGCTGGTCGGCAGCGGGTGCATCACAGGCTGATCAAGGCCAGCGCTGCGGGCAACACCGGCAGCAGCGCATCCACCCGGTCCAGCACCCCGCCATGGCCTGGCAACAAGGCGCTGGAGTCCTTGGCGCCCGCCGCCCGCTTGACCAGCGACTCAAACAGATCGCCGACAACGCTCAAGCCGGCCAGCAGCAGCAGGGCCAACAACAAACCGGCCCAGCCCTGGCGCTGCAAGATCAGCAAGAACAGGCTGGGTGAATCCAGGCTGCTGCGCCCTTCCAGCCAGAGCCAGACGCCTGCCAGTGCCAGCACGCCCACCACCCCGCCGTAGACACCCTCCCAGCTCTTGCCGGGGCTGATGGTGGGGGCCAGCTTGTTGCGGCCAAAGGCCCGCCCGGTGAAGTAGGCAGCGATGTCTGCCGCCCAGACCACACACATCACCGACAAGAGAAAATTGACGCCGATGGTGCGCGCCTGCGCCAGCGCCAACCAGGCCAGCCAGAGCCCGGCGAGCCCGAGTGCCCAGCGCAGACCGAGCGGCAGACCGGGCCAGCCGGCCGGGCCGCGCCGCAGTGCCAGCGTGCCACCCAGCAGCCACAGGGCCAGACCCAGCCACCAGAGCGTGGCGACCTGGCCGACCCGGGTCAGGTGCTGCAGGCTGATCCCGCACAGCAGCGCCAGCAGCAGGCCGCTGCCCAAGGCCCCCGCAGGCAAGCGCAGGCCATTGAGCCGGGCCCATTCCCAACCGGCGGCGCTGATCAGCACCAGCGTGAGCGCCGCAAAAGGCCAGCTGCTGCGGGCAAACAGGGCCGGCAACAACAAGGCCAGCAGTAGCACAGCGGTGATCACGCGCTGGCGCAGCATCCGCGTCAACCCGGGCTGGTTTCAAGCGTGGCAGCGGGCACGGCGCCAAACCGGCGCTCGCGGCCGGCATAGTCGGCCAGCGCGGCATCCAGGGCCGCCGCATCGAAATCGGGCCACAGGCAATCGGTGAACACCAGTTCGGAATAGGCCACCTGCCAGAGCAGGAAATTGCTGATGCGCACCTCGCCGCCGGTTCGGATGAACAGGTCGGGGTCGGGCGCATGCCGCATCGCCATGAAGCCCGACAGCGCCTGTTCGGTGATCTGCTCGACCGGCAGGCCGGCCGCCACCGCCTTGCGACAGGCCTGCACCACGTCCCAGCGGCCGCCATAGTTGAAAGCCACCGACAAGGTGATGCGGGTGTTGTGCTGGGTGGCGCTCTCGGCCTCGGCCCAGGCCGCCCGCAGGCGGTCGGATACCGCTTCCCGGTCACCCACGATCACGATCTTGACCCCGTCCTTGGCCATCTTGGCCAGATACTTGGTGACTGCCACCAGGACCAGGCCCATCAGGCCCGACACCTCGTCCTCGGGCCGCTTCCAGTTTTCGGACGAGAAAGCGAAGACCGTCAGATAGTCGATGCCGCGGTCGGCACAGGCGTTGATCAGTTTGACCAGGGTGTCGACGCCGGCCTTGTGGCCGAAGAAGCGCGGCAGGTAGCGCTTCTTGGCCCAGCGGCCGTTGCCGTCCATCACCACGGCCACATGGCGGGGCACAGCACGATCGGTAGTCATCGCGGGCGGGGCTCGGGGCGGCAAGGGGACGGTTTCAAACCTGCAGGATCTCGGCTTCCTTGCCCTGCACCAGGCGGTCGACATCGCCAATGGTGCGATCGGTCAGCTTCTGAACATCGTCCTGGGCGCGGCGCTCATCGTCCTCGGCCACCAGCTTGTCCTTGAGCAACTTCTTCAAGTGCTCGTTGGCCTCGCGGCGCAGGTTGCGCACCGCGATCTTGCAATCCTCGCCGGCATGGCGCACCAGCTTGGTCAGGTCGCGGCGCCGCTCCTCGGTCAGGGCTGGCATGGGCACCCGGATCAGGTCGCCTTGCGAGGCCGGATTCAAGCCGAGTTCGCTCTCGCGGATGGCTTTCTCGATCTTGGCAGCCATGCCCTTCTCCCAAGGCTGGACGGTGATGGTGCGGGCATCCTGCAGCGACACGTTCGCCACTTGGCTGATCGGCAACATCGAGCCGTAGTAGTCGACCTGCACCTGGTCAAGGATGCCGGGGTGGGCGCGGCCGGTGCGGATCTTCTGGATTTCGCCCTTGAAAGCTTCGATGGACTTGGCCATCTTGGTCTCGGCGGTCGATTTGATGTCGGCAATGGTCATGGTGCTTCTCGACAGATCGGGAGGGAGTGGCGCGGTTCAGACGTGAACCAGGGTGCCCTCGTCCTCGCCCATCACAACGCGCTTGAGCGCGCCGGGCTTGAAGATCGAGAACACCTTGATCGGCAGCTTCTGGTCGCGGCACAGCGCGAATGCGGTGGCGTCCAGCACCTGCAGATTCTTGGAAATCGCTTCATCGAAGCTGACCCGGGCGTAGCGCGTGGCGGTCGGGTCTTTCTTGGGGTCGGCGGTGTAGACACCGTCCACCTTGGTGGCCTTGAGCACGATCTCGGCACCAATCTCGGCGCCACGCAGCGCGGCGGCGGTGTCGGTGGTGAAGAAAGGGTTGCCGGTGCCGGCGGCGAAGATCACCACCTTGCCCTCCTCCAGGTACTGCAGGGCCTTGGGCCGCACATAGCTCTCGACCACTTGCTCGATGGCAATGGCCGACATCACCCGGGCTGTCAGGCCTTCCAGGCGCATGGTGTCGGCCAGGGCCAGCGCATTCATCACCGTGGCCAGCATGCCCATGTAGTCGGCGGTGGCCCGGTCCATGCCTACCGAGCCGCCGGCCACGCCACGGAAGATATTGCCTCCGCCAATCACCACCGCCACCTCGCAGCCCAGCGCGGTCACTTCCTGCACCTCACGCACCATGCGCACGATCGTGCCGCGGTTGATGCCGTAGGCGTCGTCGCCCATCAAGGCCTCGCCCGAAAGCTTGAGAAGAATGCGCTTGTAAGCGGGCATGCAGAAGGCTCCTGGTGGCAAGGGCTGGAGTTTAAGCGGCGCGGCCCGGCAGGCCCGCCGCACCCGGCGCCGGCTGGGTGCCGGCCCGGCAGTCTGCCGTCGAAGACAAAGCAAACCGGCTGTGCGCCTCGGCTGTGCGCCTCGGCAGTGCAGAGTCTCAGGCGCCCTTGGCGGCCGCCACCTGCGCGGCGACTTCGGCGGCAAAGTCGTCGACCTTCTTCTCGATGCCCTCGCCGACCACGAACATGGTGAAGGCCGACACCTGGGTGTTGGCGGCCTTGAGCATCTGCTCGACCGTCTGCTTGTCGTTCTTGACAAAGGGCTGATTGAACAGCGAGACCTCTTTCAGGTACTTCTGCACCGATCCCTCGACCCGCTTGGCCACGATTTCGGGCGATTGCACCGGCTTGCCCGCAGCCACCGCCGCGCTGGCATCCTCCGCCGCCTTCTCGGCGGCGATGCGGCGTTCTTTTGCGACCAATTCGGCCGGCACATCGGCCGAGGATACCGAGACCGGCTTCATGGCGGCCACGTGCATGGCCACATCCTTGCCGGCGACCTCATCACCGGTGAATTCGACCACCACGCCAATGCGCGTGCCGTGCAGGTAGCTGGCCAGCTTGCCCTGGCCTGCAAAGCGCTTGAAGCGACGGATCGCCAGGTTTTCGCCGATCTTGCCGATCAGGCCCTTGCGCACATCTTCCACCGTCGGGCCGAAGCCTTCTTGCGACAAGGGCAAGGCCGACAGCGCAGCCACATCCGCCGGATTGCTGCTGGCCACCAAAGCCACGCAGTTCTGGGTAAAGGCCAGGAAGGAATCGTTCTTGGAGACAAAGTCGGTCTCGCAATTGATCTCGATCATTGCGCCGGCACCGTTGACCGTGGTGATGGCCACCACGCCCTCGGCAGTGATGCGCGATGCCGCCTTGCCGGCCTTGTTGCCCAGCTTGACGCGCAGGATTTCCTCGGCGCGACCCATGTCGCCTTCGGCTTCGGTCAGGGCCCTCTTGCACTCCATCATCGGTGCGTCGGTCTTGGCGCGCAGTTCGCCCACCATGCTTGCAGTGATCGCTGCCATATTCAAACTCCCATGCTGCGGGATGCGGTTTGCACCCCTGTGAAACCCGGCGCCCGCACGGGGCGCCCCGGTGGGCCGGTATCGCAAAAAAAGGGGCTCAACAGCCCCTCATGCATGCTCGCCCAGGGCCGGTGAAGGCCCGGGCGAGAACCCGCCTCATGCGTCTTCGCTGACCTCGACGAATTCGTCGTTGCCCTGCACTGCAGCCACCACGTCGGTGACGGCGTTGTTCTTGCCGTCCAGCACCGCATCAGCCACCGCCTTGGCATACAAGGCCACCGCCTTGGCCGAGTCATCATTGCCGGGGATCACGTAATCGATACCGATGGGCGAGTGGTTGGTGTCGACCACGCCGATGATGGGAATGCCCAGCTTGATGGCCTCGGCCACCGCGATCTTGTGATAGCCGACGTCGATCACGAACAGCGCGTCAGGAAGGGCATTCATGTCCTGGATGCCACCGATGTCCTTCTCGAGCTTGGTCAACTCGCGCTCGAACATCAACCCTTCTTTCTTGCTCAGTTGCTCCATGCCGGCTTCTTTGGTGGCCTGCATGTCCTTCAACTTCTTGAGCGAACCCTTGACCGTCTTGAAGTTGGTCAACATGCCGCCGAGCCAGCGCTGGTCGACGAAGGGCATGCCGGAACGGCGCGCCTCGGACGCGATCACCTCGCGCGCCTGGCGCTTGGTGCCCACCATCAGGATCGTGCCGCGCTTGCCGCTGAGCGAGCGCACAAACTTCATCGCCTCCTCGAACTTCGGCAGCGTCTTCTCGAGGTTGATGATGTGGATCTTGTTGCGGTGGCCGTAGATGAACGGGGCCATCTTGGGGTTCCAGA
>JAYUQJ010000024.1:0-16967 GCA_043756825.1 Betaproteobacteria bacterium
GCGATCCACTTGTAGACAGAAATCCGAACCCGGAATTCAAGCCAAGTGCTTGAACCGAAACGGAAACTCGGCCATGTGGCGGTGGAACTTCAGCTTAGCCGCGCAGCGCTTGCGCTTCGCTGGCCAGGCGGGTGATGCGGGGCCAATCGCCCGCCGCCAAGGCGTCGGCCGGAGTCAGCCATGACCCGCCACAGACCCTGACATTGTCGAGCGCCAGAAATTGCGGCGCGGTTTGCAGCGTGATGCCGCCGGTGGGGCAGAAGGCCACCTCGGGGAACGGCCCGGCCAGGGCCTTGAGCATGGCCAGCCCGCCAGCCTGCACCGCCGGAAAGAACTTCAGAAAATTGAACCCGTCGGCAGTCGCTGCCATCACCTCACCAGCGGTGGCCACGCCCGGCAGCAGGGGCAGACCGAGTTGCCTGCAGGATCGGCCGATCGCAGCGGTGTAGCCCGGACTGACGGCAAAGCGCGCACCGGCATTGAGGGCGGCGCGGGCATCCGCGTCAGACCGCAGCGTGCCCGCACCGACGATGGCCTCGGGCAAAGCCTTGGCGATGGCTTCGATGCATTGCAGGGCGATCGGGGTGCGCAGCGTCACCTCCAGCACCTTGACGCCACCGGCCAGCAAGGCTTCGGCCAGGGGCACAGCGTCTTCGATGCGCTGCAGGACGATCACCGGGATCACGGGGCCGTGGCTGGCGAGGCTGAGCGAGTCAATCATCAGATTCCTCGAGAAAGGGGACATTCAAGCGGCAGGACGGCGAAACGGATCAGCACCAGGTGACGGCGCCTTCTTCTGCGCTGCGTACGGTACGCCGCATGCCGCCAAACAGCTCGCGGCCCAGGCCATGGGCGCTGTCATCAGCCTCTTCTGCGAACCATTCGGCGTTTGCCCGGGCCTGCCATTCGACGGGATCAACCAACACGCCCAGGGTGCCGGCCTCGGCGTCCAGGCGGATCAGGTCACCATCACGCACCTTGCCTAAAGCGCCGCCGGCCAAAGCCTCGGGACTGACATGGATCGCCGCTGGCACCTTGCCCGATGCACCACTCATCCGCCCATCGGTGACCAGTGCCACCTTGAAGCCCTTGCCCTGCAGCACCGCCAGCGGCGGCGTCAACTTGTGCAGTTCAGGCATGCCGTTGGCGCGCGGGCCCTGGAAGCGCACCACCACCACCACATCGCGGTTCAGTTCACCGGCGTGAAAGGCGGCGTGCATTGCCTCCTGACTGTCGAAGACACGCGCCGGCGCCTGCACCACATGCCGGTCGTCGGGCACGGCCGAAACCTTGATGACCGCCCGCCCGAGATTGCCCACCAGCAGCTTGAGGCCGCCAGTGGCCGAAAAAGGCGTGCCGGCTGGCCGCAGGATGGCGTCGTCGCCTGGCGCCTGAGGCAAATCGGTCCAGCTCACGCCGACCGCGCCGGCAGCGCCCGCGGGGGCGGTCACCACTTGCCGGCCATAGGCCGCCAGGCCGCTGTCAGCAATGGTCATCACGTCGGCATGCATAAATCCGGCATGCAGCAGTTCGCGCAGCACATAGCCCGGTCCGCCGGCAGCTTGAAACTGGTTCACGTCGGCATCGCCGTTGGGGTAGACACGGGCCAGCAGCGGCACCAGGGCCGAGAGATCCGCGAAATCGGTCCAATCGATCAGTATCCCCGCCGCCCGTGCCACTGCCACCCAATGAATCAGATGGTTGGTCGAGCCGCCGGTGGCCAGCAGGGCCACCATGGCGTTGACGATCACCCGCTCATCCACCAGGCGGCCGATCGGGGTGTAGCGCTGGCGCCGGGTGATTGCCAGCAAGTGGTCAACCGCCTGACGTGTCAAGGCCTCACGCAGATCGGCATGGGGGTGCACGAAGGCGGCCCCGGGCACATGCAGGCCCATTGCTTCGAGCAGCATCTGGTTGCTGTTGGCTGTGCCATAGAAGGTACACGTACCGGCACCGTGGTAGGCCGACTGCTCGGCCTGCAACAAGGCGTCGCGCCCCACCAAGCCCAGCGCAAACTGCTCCCTGACCTTGGACTTGGCACCGTTGGACAAGCCGGTGGCCATCGGACCGGCCGGCACGAAGACACAGGGCAAATGGCCGAAATGCAGCGCCCCGATCAGCAGGCCGGGAACGATCTTGTCGCAGACGCCCAGCAACAGCGCTCCGTCGAACACATCGTGGGTCAGGGCCACGGCGGTCGCCATCGCAATGACGTCGCGCGAAAACAGCGACAACTCCATGCCTGGCAAGCCTTGGGTGACGCCGTCGCACATTGCCGGCACGCCACCGGCCACCTGCACTGTGGCGCCACGGCGCCGCGCCTGGTCGCGGATCAGGCTTGGGTAGCTCTCGTAGGGCTGGTGCGCTGACAGCATGTCGTTATAAGCCGTTACCACCGCCAGGTTGGGCGCGCGCTCGGCCACCACCCGCAGCCGATCGTCACCAGGCATGGCCGCGAAAGCATGCGCGACATTGGCGCAGCCCATGCGCTGGGCCCCGTCAGGTCTGTCCTGCAGGCGCTGCAGGCGCGCGAGGTAGGCATCGCGGCCCGGGCGGCTGCGCGCGCAGATGCGCTCGGTGATCTCGAGGATGGCTTGCTTCATGGGCGGGGATGGTAACTGGGATAAGAGTTATTGTGTAACCTGGTTACATCGTCAGTCTTTACGCTGCAAGGCAATGGGCCTGTAGCCCGTTTGATCTGGCATGCTCAACGCGATGGACCCATCCAAGCCCAGAGACCCGATGCAGATGCTGGAGCGAGTGCGCCAGCAATGGGGTGGCCAACAAGACCTCTGGGTCTTCGGCTATGCCTCGCTGATCTGGCGGCCGGAGTTCGAAGCCGAGGAACACCGACCTGCCCTGGTTCATGGCTGGCACCGTGCCTTCCGGATGCGATCGCGCGTGAACCGGGGCACACCCGAACAACCCGGCCTGGTCTACGCCTTGGTCTCGGGCGGGTTGTGCAAAGGAATGGTTTATCGCTTGCCCAGGCGATCGGCGCATGAAGAGTTGGACCGGCTTTGGCTGCGCGAAATGCCCAATGGGGTATACGACCCCCGTTGGCTGCGTTGCAAGACCGCCGGCGGCCCGGTACTGGCACTGGCCTTCACACTCAGCCGGCGCAGCCCCAACTTCACCGGTCGCATCGCCGACCCGGAATTACTGCACATCCTGCAGCATGCCAAGGGCCGCTACGGCAGCACGCTGGACTACCTGGTGCGCACCACCGAGGCCCTGCACCAGCGCAGAATTTGCGACCGGGAAAGCCTGCGTCTGGTGGACCTTGCGCGCCAGCAAGGCCTGGCCTGAGCGCACAGCGTGCGGCCGCCGAAACACGAGGCCCGCGTCAGGGGCGTGCGTTGCGCCTCAGTTGCCTTGACCGGCCGAAGCCGGTGTGAGCGGTGGTCCGGCCAAGCCGCGAACGGTGGCAAGATCGGCCTCGGTATCGACGTCGATCAGTACGCCGGGATCGCCCAACTCGAGGCCCACCGATGGATAGCGCGCAGAGATACGCCTTGCACCCGCGTCACCATCGAGTTGGGTCAACTCTGAGTAGAGCTCGGCGCCAAACCCGACGGGATGCCCGCGTCGGCCCAGATGCTGGGCATAGACGACAGGCGACTGGATCAGGCCCTGGGCCACGGCGACCAGGGTGGACGGCCTGACCATAGGCATGTCGCCGGGCAAAACCAGCCACCCCTGGGCCTGGGGCCGTGCCGAGACACCGGCCGCAATGGAAAATCCCATGCCCAGCGGCCCACCCGAAGCGCTGCCAGCGGCGGGCACGATGACCAGGTCGCGCCGGGCCACCCAGCGACCGGCTTCAGCCGCCAGAATGTCAGTGGTGACCACCACCACCGGCAAACCGCTGGCGATCGCCTGGGCAATGGTCTGGCCGAGCACGGTACGCGAACCCAGCGCCTGCACCAGCTTGTGCTGCGGCCCCGCAAAGCGGCTGCCGCGACCAGCAGCCAGAACAATGATGGCAGTTTGCAATTTCATGACGATGCCAGATTTAGCGCACGCTCCCGAACTGCTGTTGGCGCTTTCGCGGTCAAGCATGCGGCCTGCGCGCAGCCGGCAACAGTCGTAGCTTCACCTAAGGCCTACCACTTAGGGTCCAACACCACCGGGTAACACCCGAGGCCAGGCCAGGATGCTTTGGCAACGGCGGCATACTGTGAGGATGGACCCGCGCATTGCCGACCTTCGAGAAAGCTATGAACAAGCCGAACTGGATGAGGGCGCGGCAACGCAGCAGCCCCTGGCACAGTTCGAATCCTGGCTGCAACAGGCCATCGACGCCAAACTGCCCGAACCGAATGCAATGACGCTGGCAACCGTAGGGGCAGACGGTCGGCCGTCAACGCGCATTGTGCTGATCAAGGACGTGGATGAGCGCGGCCTGGTCTGGTACACCAACTACGAGAGCCGCAAAGGCCGGGAACTGACCCTGCACGCTGTCGCCGCGCTGCAATTTCATTGGGTCGAGCTTGAGCGCGTAGTGCGTGTCGAGGGCGCAGTCGAACGGGTAAGCGGGGCAGAATCGGACGCCTACTACGCAAGCCGGCCCCTTGATTCGCGGCTGGGCGCCTGGGCATCGCCGCAAAGCCGGGTCATTGATTCAAGGGCTGAACTGGTAGCCCAGGCGGCACGTTACGCCGCGCAGTTTGCACTTTCTCCACCGCGGCCACCGCATTGGGGAGGCTATCGCCTGGTGCCGGATTGCTGGGAATTCTGGCAGGGCCGCAAGAGCCGCCTGCATGACCGGCTTCGCTATCGGCTGCAAGGCGGCCAGTGGCTGAGGGAGCGCCTGGCCCCTTGAGGCGCGCAGGCCTACCCGCCGACCCAGCGCGCTGGTACGGGTTGGCCGTCAGCGTCGCAGGTGGCGGGCAAAGGTAGCCTTGAACTTTGCCACCTTGGGCGCGACGACATAGGCGCAGTAGCCCTGACCGGGATGGTTGGCGAAATAGTGCTGGTGGTAGCCCTCGGCCGGCCAGTAATTGTCTTCAGCCGCCAGTTCAGTCACCACCCGGCCCTGCAATTGCGAGTTCAGATCCGCCAGGACTGCGGAGGCCACCTCAGCCTGGTCGGCTCGATGCCAGTAGATGCCCGAACGGTACTGGGGCCCGACATCATTGCCCTGCCGATTCAGGGTGGTCGGGTCATGTACTGCGAAGTAGATTTCAATGACTTCGCGCAAGCTCAGTTGATCGGCGTCGAACCGCACCCGCACCACCTCGACATGACCGGTCTCGCCCCCGCAGACCGACTCGTAACTGGGGTTCTGAACATGCCCATTGCAGTAACCCGATTCGACCGCGATGACGCCCTGGACCTGTTCGAAAACGGCTTCCACGCACCAGAAACAGCCTCCGCCCAGCGTGATCATTTCGGCCCGCATGTGTGCTGCTCCTGCTAAAAAAACTCAATTCTCCCCGGCGCTCGGACAAGCTGTTTCGCTGCGGTCATCCGACCCCACAAGCCGATCAGCCTACAGGCGGCGGCCAGCCCCGAAACGCGAAACCCCCTCGATCCTTGCGGTTCGAAGGGGCGGGAGGCCGATGGCCCCCATGTGGAGATCCGGTGAATGATGACCGGGGCCCCGTTTCATGCAGAGACTGCACGAAGTTTTGCGCCTTCGTCTGAAGGCATGCACAAGATACTGCAGCGCGCCGCAAGCCGCAAGCCTTTTCGACAGGGAGGAGCCGGATCAGTGCGCCATGATGGCATCGAAGATGTCGGCGACTCGGGCCTTGACATGCGCTGGCATGTCGATGGTGCGGCCCCACTCGCGTGCGGTCTCGCCTGGCCATTTGTTTGTAGCGTCCAGCCCCATCTTGCCGCCGAGACCGCTCACCGGCGAGGCGAAATCCAGGTAGTCGATCGGCGTCTGGGGCACCAGGGTTGTGTCGCGCACCGGGTCCATCCGGGTGGTAACGGCCCAGATCACATCCTGCCAATCCCGGATGTTCACATCGGCATCGGTCACGATGATGAACTTGGTGTACATGAACTGGCGCAGGTAGCTCCACACACCAAACATCAGGCGCTTGGCATGGCCGGGGTAGCTCTTGCGGATAGAGATGACCGCCAGCCGGTAGCTGCATCCCTCCGGGGGCAGGTAGAAATCAACGATCTCGGGAAACTGCTTCTGCAGGATAGGCACGAAGACCTCGTTCAAAGCTACCCCGAGCACGGCGGGCTCGTCGGGCGGTTTCCCCGTGTAGGTTGAGTGATAGAACGGCTCGCGCCGGTGAGTCAGGCGGTCGATGCGGAACACCGGAAACCAGTCCTGCTCGTTGTAGTAGCCGGTGTGGTCGCCGAATGGTCCTTCCAGCGCGTGCAGGTAGCCACCGATTTCCCTGATCTTTACCCCATGCGCGCTGTGGCCCTCGAAGCCCGGCGGCGCCGCTGGTATGTGTCCCTCCAGCACCATCTCGGCAAAAGCCGGTACCTGCAGCGGATAGCCGGTCTCACCCACGACACAGTCCACCAGCTCAGTGGCGTGCCCGCGCAACAAGCCGGCGAACTGGTACTCCGACAGGCTGTCAGGTACCGGCGTCACAGCGCCCAACATGGTGGCGGGGTCGGCGCCGAGCGCCACCGCGATCGGAAACGCCTGGCCCGGGTTGGCGCTGGCAAACTCTCGAAAATCCAGCGCACCCCCACGGTGAGCGAGCCAGCGCATGATCACCTCACGCGGCCCGATCACCTGCTGCCGGTAGATCCCGATGTTCTGCCGGCGGCGCGGCCGCTCGATCGCCTGGGGGCCGCGCGTGACCACCAGACCCCAGGTGATCAGCGGCGCTGCGTCGCCGGGCCAGCAGGTCTGTATGGGCCACCGTGACAAATCGACCTCGGACCCGGTCAGGACCACTTCCCGGCACGGTCCGTCACGGCGCCGAACCGGCTTCATGTCCCAGAGCGCCTTGACCATGTGCATCAGTCGGCCAGCGTCTTTCATGCCCTGCGGGGGCTCAGGCTCCTTCAAGCGCGCCAGCAAATGGCCGATATCACGCAGCTGGCTGACGTCCGCAGCGCCCATGCCCATCGCCACCCTGGCGGTGGTGCCGAAGAGATTGGCCAACACTGGCACATCGTGGCCGGTTGGCGATGCAAACCAGATCGCAGGGCCGCCGGCCCTGAGAACGCGATCAGCCAGCGCGGTCATTTCAAGGGTCGGCGAAACGGATGCGGTCAGGCGCTTGAGCTCACCCTTGCGCTCAAGTTGAGCGACAAAGTCCCGCAGATCGCGATATTTCATTATTTATTGATCTAGAAAAGCAGCTTTTAATGCTTGACTGGTTATTTCAAGCATCCCTAGAATCCGCAAAATCCCCAAGACAAGGGTTAACCCTCAAATTGCCTTGCAGTCTTTGTTGCGGCCCGCGCGGGCATCGACTCGGTTGCACCCACCCCACAACGGGTCGCACAGCGGATTTCATTATCAGCTTCGATGTCGGGCTGACCGAGTTTCCGGAGCCGACAAGACCAGCCATTGAAAGGTTTCAACCATGACAGCGATTGCCAAGCTGCGCGCTGCCACCCGGTTTTGCGATGTCACGATAAGAGTGTTTCTACGCGATGTTGGCGCTGGCCTGCTCGACATCAGCCACAACTCGCTGGCGCTGCTGGGCCTGTTCGTAGTGGCAATTACCGTCTTCGCCGCAGGACGCGATGAGCTCAGGCTATTGGCAGAGCAACACGCGCTGGACTGGCTGCAGGCGCGCCAGGAAGCTCGCGAACCGGTAGAACCGGCAACCCCCGACCCCGAGCCCGACGCTGTCGCGCGCGCAACAGCGGCAGACCCTGGGTCGCTGCCCCGGCAACAGGCTGCCGTGGCGCATTGGCTTTCCAAGCGCTACCGGGTTGCGCCCGAACCAGTCAGCCGCCTCGTGCTCGAAGCCTGGTCTGTGGGGCAGCGCCTGGGGATGGACCCCACGGTGATCCTGGCGGTGATGGCCATTGAATCAAGCTTCAACCCCTTCGCCCAGAGTTCAGCCGGCGCGCAGGGTTTGATGCAGGTGATGACACGGGTACACAACGGCAAGTACGACGCCTTCGGCGGTATCCGCGCCGCCTTCGACCCCGTGGCCAACCTGAGGGTTGGCGTGCAGGTGCTGGCCGAATGCATCAAGCGCGCCGGTGGCTTGGAAGGCGGATTGCGCGCCTACGTCGGCGCCAGCAATCTCAGCGACGATGGTGGCTATGTCAGTCGAGTGATGTTGGAGCGCGGCCACTTGCAGCAGGTGCTGCAGGGCCGCAATGTGGCCATCACCGCGCCGCGAACCGCGATCGTGGTCGCACCCGAGGCCGCTGGCACACCCGCAGTCGCACCGAGCGCGCCGGCGCCGCTTGAGCACGTGGCACTGCTGCGTTGATCTGCCCTGTTGCGATACAATTTTTTTTACTGAGCGCAACTGGCGATAGGGCCTTACTGCCCGAGGTGGATCACCACCGTGGAGCGCGAAGCTGAGGTGCCCACCATTCCGTGGCCACCACGTCAGCCGTTCGCCTGGGCAGCCTGCCGTCGGATGTCTGTGCAGCATGGTCCAAGATGCTGTGCCCGTCTGTAGCAGGCCCGAACCCCCGACAGGACCGCCCGATGTTTGATCGCACACAATCCACGCTTGCCCAGGTCGACCCCGCGCTGTGGGCATCCATTGAGCTCGAGAACGCTCGACAGGAGGCGCACATCGAGTTGATCGCCAGTGAGAATTACGCCTCCCCGGCGGTCATGCAGGCGCAGGGTTCGCAGCTCACCAACAAGTACGCCGAGGGCTACCCCGGCAAGCGCTACTACGGTGGCTGCGAGCATGTGGATGTGGTTGAGCAATTGGCCATTGACCGAGCCAAGACGCTGTTCGGTGCGGCCAATGCCAACGTCCAGCCCAACTCGGGCTCGCAGGCCAATCAAGCGGTGTTCTTCGGCTTGCTGCAGCCTGGCGACAGCATCATGGGCATGAGCCTGGCCGAGGGTGGGCACCTGACCCACGGCATGCCTCTGAACATGAGCGGCAAGTGGTTCAAGGTGGTGAGCTACGGCCTGGACGCCAACGAGGCCATCGACTACGACGCGATGGAACGCCTGGCCCACCTGCACCGCCCCAAGCTGATCATCGCCGGCGCTTCGGCCTATTCCTTGAGGATCGATTTCGAGCGCTTCAGCAAGGTGGCCAAGGCCGTGGGCGCCTATTTCATGGTGGACATGGCGCATTACGCCGGCCTGATCGCGGCGGGCGTCTACCCCAATCCGGTGCCCTTCGCCGATGTGGTGACATCCACCACCCACAAGACCTTGCGCGGTCCGCGGGGCGGCCTGATCCTGATGAAGGATGAAATCGCCAAGCAGATCAACAGCGCCATTTTCCCGGGCATACAGGGCGGGCCGTTGATGCACGTGATCGGGGCCAAGGCGGTCGCCTTCAACGAGGCTTTGTCGCCTGCCTTCAAGATTTACCAGCAGCAGGTGGTCCGCAATGCCGAGGCGATGGCGCAAACCTTGGTGCAACGCGGCCTGCGCATTGTGTCCGGCCGTACCGAGAGCCATGTGATGCTGGTGGATCTGCGCGCCAAGGGGATCACCGGCAAGGAAGCCGAGGCTGTGCTGGGCCAGGCCCACATCACCTGCAACAAGAACGCTATCCCCAACGATCCGCAGAAACCGATGGTGACCAGCGGCATACGTCTGGGGTCACCCGCCATGACCACCCGAGGGTTCGGTGAGGTCGAGGCCCGCCTGACCGCCGAGCTGATTGCCGATGTGCTGGACCAGCCCCATGACGCTGCCAATCTGGCTGCGGTGCGTGACAAAGTTGCGTCCTTGACGCGCGAATTCCCGGTCTATCGGTGACCTGCTCCTGCCGGGCCTCGACGAACCCTGGCCGATCCGCCCGTGCGTTGCCCCTACTGCAACCACCCCGAAACCCAGGTCGCCGAGACCCGGGAGTCTGACGAAGGCGACGCGGTGCGGCGTCGGCGCCGCTGCCTTAAGTGCGACAAGCGCTTCACCACCTACGAGCGCGCTGAAATCGCCCTACCCGCTGTAGTGAAAAAAGACGGGTCGCGAGCGGAGTTCGACCCGGCAAAGTTGCGCGCGTCGATGCTGCTGGCGCTGCGCAAGCGGCCGGTCAGCGTCGAACAGGTGGATGCCGCGATGGACCGAATCCAGGACAAACTGATGGCTTCGGCCGCCCGCGAATTGCCCAGCGCACGCCTGGGTGAGCTGGTGATGCGCGAACTCAAGCGCATCGACAAGGTGGCCTACGTGCGCTTTGCTTCGGTCTACCGCAGCTTCGAGGATGTGGACGAATTTCGCCAATTGATCCGAGACATCTAGCAGCGTCAGTTTGCGGTTCGGGGCGCGAGATCAGGTGAATGCATCACGTGAAAGACGTGATGGGCGCCGCAAAGCGAATTTCACCCCCCCCCAAAGGTAGGTAGCCGCCAACGCCCGACCCGCCGGACCCCCCCACCGAACCCGGGCCGATCCACCCGTTAGGGCGACGCGGCGCAGGCGGACAATTTTTAAAGTGTGTGCATCGTCATCCCAAGGAGCACACCATGGTCGGCCAAATCTTCCACCAGCACCTCAGCGGCCTGGCCCGTGTCAGGCAGAAAGGATGCCGCCGCACCCCATCTGGATTCACCCTGGTCGAGGCGATGAGCGGGCTCGTGATTTCGCTGGTGCTGCTGGGCAATGCCTTGCCGATGCTGTCGGATCTGATTGCGCGCCAGCGCCTGTTGGCGCAGGCGGCAGAATTGGAAACCGACCTTGTCCTGGCGCGATCTATGGCCATGACCTCGGGGCGCACCGTGCGGTTTGCCGCCCATCGCACTGAGTCGGGCGGCAATTGCTATGTGATCCACACCGGACCCGCAGGCGCCTGCACCTGCGATGGAGATGCGCCGGCGCGCTGCGACACCACTGGCGAAGCCTTGCGGACATTCACGCCGGGCCAACGATCAGGCATCCAGGTTTCGCTGCCGAGTCGACCGCTGGCCTTTGACGCCGGCTTGGGGACCGTGACCCCAACCGCCACGCTGCGCCTGACTGATCAGGCGGGACGCGCGATACACCAGGTCATCAACATCACCGGCCGGGTGCGCAGCTGCACGCCGAACCCGGCCTGGGGCGGATTGCGCCGCTGCTGACATGACCACCGAGCCAGGCTTTGGGCGACCAACGGCCCGCTGCAAGCGACCGACGGTGCCCGCGCAAAGGCACAACTTCCCGCTCGCACACGACAATCCACCCATGCTTGATTACCGCTCATCGCGCCAAGGGTTTTCGCTGATCGAATTGCTGGTCACCTTGGTCATAGCCGCGATTCTTGCCTCGGTGGCGTGGCCGGCCTACCAAAACCAGGTGATGAAGGGCAGAAGGTCAGACGCGATCAATGCCTTGGCAACCATCGCCCAGGCACAGGAGCGGTGGCGCGCCGACAACCCCTTGTATCAATCCGACCTGGCGCAGTTGCCGGGTGGCATGGTGGTGTCCCCTGGCGGCCACTATCAGCTGGCCGTTGTCGAGAACAGCACCTCACGGGTGGCGTATATCTTGAATGCAACGGTTAAAAGTGGCTCACCTCAGGTCAACGACAGTACCTGCCAAACCATGCAAATGGCGCTTTCCCAGGGCCGCTTCACATATTCTTCGGCTAACCGCAATGGCGCCAACACCGGGACAGACCCCTGCTGGCCGCAATGAGCACCAGCGTATCCATGTCATCATCCGGCAGACTGCGGCGCTGCGGTGTGACGCTGGTTGAGTTGCTGATCACGGTGACTATCGGTGCGATATTGATGGCCCTGGCCATCCCGCAGTACCAGACCATGATCGCCCGCAAGCGGGTGGTGGCGGCTGCCAACGAGTTGGTGTCAGACACGCGTTTTGCGCGGGCTGAGCTCAGCGAGTTGAGCGAATCGATGTTCATGAGCTTCAACAGCAACAGCGACTACACCTGCTACATCATTTACCCAGAGGGCAACGGCACCGGTTATTGCAATTGTTCCCGAACCACCGTGCCGTACTGCGATGCCCGGCTGTCGCAGGGCTTGCAGCACGAAGTCAAGACTGTGATCTTCAAACGCAACAGCGGTGTTACCTTGACCACCAACCGAACCCATCTCTACTTTCGTGAATTGATCGGCGCGCCGAATGTAGATTTTCGAGGTGAGCAAACCGCAATTGTCAATATCCAGCATGCACTCGGCGGTCACCTGAGAGTATCACTCCACGAACCTGTTAAAGCTAGCATTTGTTCGGTCTCTGGGCATACTGCAGAGTTTGGAGCCTGCCCATGACAGATCAAACGCCACTTTCGAAGGGCATCGCCAGGCGGTCAATCCACACCATGGCAGGCGCGACAGGCGCACGCAGGCGCGGCCTGTCGATTGTCGAATTGATGGTGGGTATAACGATCGGCCTGTTCATTCTGGCCGGTGCGACCTTGGTGATGACAAGCCAGACCAGCGATAATCGTAAACTTTTGCTGGAAACCCAGGTGCAGCAGGATTTGCGCGCCTTGGCACATTATATAACGCGCGACATAAGACGCGCCAATTATTATGGTGGCGCATTTCGACAGGTATGGTCCACCAATCCAGCACTGGCGACGTTCAACCCTTACAATCAGCTTGAGCCGGCCAGCAGCACTGGTTCACCGACAATTACTTATGCCCGCTCTCTGGACGACCGCCTGATCGAGGCGGCGCCCGGCAACGATACGGTCAGCGACAGCGAACTGGTAACAATCGCCTTGAACGCCAGTACGCATGTGGTTGAGATGACGCTGGGCGATGCGATGCAGGCCCTGACCGACGCGAATGTGCTGCGGATAACCGATCTGACCTTCACGGTTGAATTCAAGGATTTACCGGTACCGTGTGCAGCCCAGTGCCCCGTCAACCCCGGCAATTGCCGTTTGAACCAGCGCCAGCGCACAGTATCATTTTCGATTGTTGGCGAAGCCGTGCATGACCCGCGTGTGCGGCGCAGCATTCAGGAAACCGTGCGTTTGCGCAACGACATCAATCTCTACGTATGCTGAACCTCCGCACACCAGCGCCGTGGCCGCGGCGGCGCCATGCAGGCATGGCAGCGCTGACGGTCGTGATGGTGCTCTTTTTTGTGATGGCGCTCGGTGCGGCCTACACCAATCGCACCTTGATACTTGAGCAGAGAATTTCGCTCGGCACCTATCGCGCTGCCAAGGCTCTGGAAGCTGGCGAAGCCGCCGCCAACCTTGCCATGAGCCTGATGAACGGCGGCCTGGTCGATGCGCAGTGCCTGCCCAGCGTGAATCCGGCCCACAACGACTTCCGGCTCACCCAGTACACCGAACTGGCACCCGACAAAGGTATCGAGGGCGCTTACGGGCCGATGGTCGGCCGCGGCAACGCCACCCACATCGTGACCGGCTGCATCCTGACGGACACCAGCCTCAATTGCTCTTGCGCGATCAACAATGTAGCCAACGGCGCCATCGTCCAACCGAACGACGGTATAGGTTCAGCATTCCATTTCACGACATTCCCGCCGAACGCGAATGCCAATTTACCTACGCCAGGCGTATTGGGCATCTACGGAACCGGTTGTGGCAGTTTGGGCAGTGGGCGGGACGATTGCTCGCGATCGAATGGGACTCCGTCGGTACCCAAGGTTGACGGCATAGCCACCGTCGCAATGACAATGGGCTTGCTGCGCGCACTGCCGCTGGCGCCGGTCGCGGCATTGACAGCGGGTGGCGCGGTGGATGCCAGTGCTGGCCGCTTGGTCTTGAGCAATCCGGATTCGGCCAGTGGCTACACGGTGCTGTCCGGCGGTGCCTACATCGCGGGTAGCAATGACGAGTTTGCCGGCCCGGCCGGATCAGGCACTGAAGGACGCAGGCATTCCATCAGTCAGTTGGTTGACTTGGCAGCCTTGGCCGACGATGGGTGGTTCAAGACAGTTTTTGCAATGGATCGCATCAATTACCGCACCCAGCCAGCCACACGCTTTATCGATTGCACAGGTGGTTGCGACCAAACCCAGGTCGCCGCCGTGCTTGCAGGATTTTCACGCAATCCAATCGTACTGGAAGGCAACCTGACCCTCAATGATGCATCGATATTGGGCAGCGCCGCCAACCCGGTAATGCTGGTCATCAACGGTGTCCTGACGGTAAGCGGAAATGCCACGGTGACCGGCTTCCTGCATGCCAACAGTGTGGTCTGGTCAGCCAGCACCGCCACATTGTCTGGCGCGCTGCTCACGCCCGGCTCGGTCGCGGTAACAGGCATTGCACGGGTGCGGTTTGACCGGCCCGTCATCGATATCGTGCGCTTGCGCTACGGCTCCTTCGTCCGCACTACAGGCAGCTTCAATGTCCGAGAAGGCTACTATTAATCCGGCGCGCCCGTGGCGCGCAAGATCTGCCACGCTGGGGGTTTCCTTGGTCGAGGCCGTGGTGGCATTGGCCATCATGGCTTTTGGTATGCTTTCGCTGGTGGGTGTGCAAACCACGCTGCGCATGAACAATGACTTGGCCAAACAGCGCAGCGAGGCCACTTTGATTGCCACGGAAGAAATGGAAAAGCTTCGCAACTACGTCACCCTGGAAGCCGTGCAGGCCAGTCCGGGTACCTCTTGGAACGAGATTGCGGGCCGTACCGTCGCGGCCTACGTACCCTTGCAATCCATCGGCAACACCACCTACCGGGTCGAGCGTCGGGTGCTGGAAATCGCGGACATCCGGCAAAAATTGATCAGCGTCGAGGTGAGTTGGCCGGATCGGGTAGGGGTCACGCAAAGAATCGCGCTCAACAGCCTGATCTGGGGTACCAAGCCTGAGCTGGCAGGCTTGCTCGGCGTGCCGGTTTTGCCATCTGCAGCCAATTTGGTGGGCGACCGTGACCGGTCCATCCCTGCCGGCGCCCAAAGTATCGACGGCGGCAAAAGCCGGTTTGATCCCCCGGTCGTGGGCGCTGCCACAGCGGTCTGGATATTTGACAACGCCACCGGTGCACTTTCAGTCTGCGATGTCAACAATCTTTCCAGTTGCCGGTCAGCGCGCTTGATATCCGGGACGGTTCGGTTTCACGCCCCTGAAGTGGCCGGCGACCCGGTCACGGCAGCCGATGCAAAGTCGCCGCGCGGCCCGTCCTACAATCTGGCCAACGGGCCCTCGGCACTGAGCCTCTACATTCAGTTCACGATCCTCAATGGAATCACCTCTGAATGCTATGCCGATCACAAAACCGCGGCGCAACTCGATCCGGCCGCAGTACCGCGAGTGACCGGCATAAATTATTATTGTGCAATGTTTTCACCGGGCCAACCAGGCTGGGGCGGCCAGCTGAATGTCAACGTGGTCAACAATGCGGGTTCGCCGTTGCCACTGGGTACATCAGCGACCGATTTCAAAGTTTGCCGCTACACCCTGGCGTCATCCAACCGGACCAGTAATTTAGATCACCCCAAAACGTATTGCGATATCGGCCTGAATGCCTATCTGATCAACGCAAACTGTCCGGATTCGCGCGTCACAACCAATCTGATCAATCAAAACTTTCTGGTGATACCGGGTGATCGAACCTGTCCGGCGGATTCGGCGGTGGACCTGGCGGCCGGCAAGCTGGTCAACAGCAACACCTTGCAGCACCAGCCCTGAGGATGACGCTGTCGGCGTTTGACTGCGCGCAATTGGCGCGCGCCTTGGACCTGGCGCACGGGGCAATCGGCCTGTCCGACCCCAATCCCCGGGTGGGTTGCGTCGTCACCGATACCCACGGCCAGTTACTTGGCCAAGGTCACACCCAGGAAGCGGGCGGGTCGCACGCTGAAGTAATGGCGCTGCGCAATGCGTTGCAGGCCGGCCGCGATCTGGCACGGGCCACTGTCTATGTCAGCCTTGAACCTTGCGCCCACCACGGCCGCACGCCTCCATGCACCGATGCCTTGATAGCGGCCAGGGTGGCGCGGGTCGTGGTGGCGGTGCTCGACCCCTTCGAGCGCGTCGCAGGGCAAGGCATTGCCAGGCTGCGCGCGGCTGGCATCCAGGTGGATATCGCGGAGGCCGGCACCATTCGCGTCGATGCCCAGGCCTTGAACATCGGCTATTTCTCGCGCATCGTGCGCCGCCGGCCCTGGGTCCGGTTGAAAGTGGCCATGTCGCTGGACGCCAGGACCGCGCTGGCAGACGGGCGCAGCCAATGGATCACGGGCCAGGCAGCCCGCGCCGACGGACACGCCTGGCGGGCACGCGCCGGCGCCGTGCTGACCGGCATAGGTACTGTGCTGGACGATGACCCCAGGCTGGACGTTCGCCTGGTTTCGGTTTCACGTCAGCCACGACGGATTGTGCTGGACAGCCAGTTCCGCACCCCGGTGGGCTCCCGTGTGCTGGCGCAGCCGGGCAGGGTGCAGGTCATCGGCGCACACCCTCAGGCGCAGCGCATGACCGCGCTGGCGGCGGCGGGCTGTGAAGTCACCTTGCTGCCCGGTCCGGGCGGTCAAGTCGATTTACAGGCCTTGCTGCCGCAGCTCGCTGTGCAAGGCATCAATGAATTGCATGTCGAGGCGGGGGCCACACTGAACGCAGCCTGGCTGGCAGCGGGGCTGGTCGACGAGTTGTTGGTCTACCTGGCACCCAAATTGTTGGGACCGGGGCGCGGCCTTGCGGACCTGCCGGCGCTGAACAATCTGGCCGACGCTGCTGTGTGGCAATTCAAGTCGGTCGACCTGCTAGGCCCGGATTTGCGCCTCCGACTACAGCGCGTGGGTGCAGACACTTTTCTGGATCGAACAGGCTGAGCTGGGTGCTCCGGTATGGTCGCCCGCGTACGGTACCAAGCTCGCCAAGTCCTCAATTTGCCTGGTAGCGATCTTGCAGCGCCCCACTGCAATACCTGAGGGTTCATCAGCAGGCCCATGCTGCGCTGCGGGTGCTGGCAGGTGATCGCCGGCGCATCGACATCGG
>JAYUQJ010000025.1:0-16952 GCA_043756825.1 Betaproteobacteria bacterium
CCAAGGCCGCCAAGCCGGTCGACGCGCCGGCGGCGCAGACCGCCAAACCGGCCAATCCGGGCGATCCGATGGACATCCTGCGCGAGAAACTGGCCAGCAAGCTGGGGGCCGCCAAGGCCCCCGATGCGCCGTCGCCCTATGTGGTGCGGGTGGTCGCCAAGGCCGGCGACAGCGCGCAGGGCGCGGCCAAGGCCGATGGGCAAGGCCCCAATGCGTCGGCCACCGTCGGCAAGGTGGCCAAGCTGCGCGCCGAAAAGGCTGCCGCGGGGCATGTCGCCGGCGGCCACGCCTCGCATTGGGCTTACGGCGGCGCGGGCGGGCCCGAGCAGTGGGGCCAGCTCAAGCCCGAGTTCTCGACCTGCGCCAAGGGCAGCCGCCAAAGCCCGATCGACATCCGCAGCGGCGTCAAGGTCGACCTCGAGCCGATCCAGGTGGACTACCGGCCGTCCGGCTTCAGCGTGGTGGACAACGGCCACACCATCCAGGTCAACCTCGAGGGCGGCAACTCGATCGAGGTGCAGGGCCGTCGCTACGACCTGTTGCAGTTCCATTTCCACCGGCCCTCGGAAGAGCGCATCGACGGCCGCCAGTTCGACATGGTGGCCCACCTGGTGCACAAGGACCCCGAAGGCCGCCTGGCGGTGATCGCGGTGCTGCTGGACCGCGGCAGCGCCCACCCCTTGGTGCAGACGGTCTGGAACAACCTGCCGCTGGAAAAGGGCACCGAGATGCGGGTGCGCGGTGGGCTGGACATGAACCACCTGCTGCCGGCTGACCGGCGCTACTACACCTATATGGGCTCGCTCACCACCCCGCCCTGCAGCGAGGGTGTGCTGTGGATGGTGATGCAGCAGCCGGTGCAACTGGCCACCGACCAGGTCAATGTGTTTGCCAAGCTGTACCCGATGAATGCCCGGCCGGTCCAGTCGGCTGCGGGCCGCCTGATCAAGCAGAGCAACTGATCAGTGTCGGTCGGCTTGTGCCGACCGCGCCGACCCGCTCCGGGTCTGCAAGCCCACCCACCATCCACCCGCCCGCCCGCCCGCCCGCCTGGCCGCCTGGCCCTGGCGGGCGTCTGCCTTGCCCGGCGGGCTAGGCGCTGCAGTGGTGACAATCCGGCTCGGTGTCCGAGTGTGCCGGCTCCGGGCAGTTTGTGACGGCTTGTCATCAGAACCGGACGCACTACTGCTCAGCCAATACATTCACAAGCCCTCGCAAGTCCCTATTTTTAAATGAATTTCGTACTTACCGTCGCTTGAAGGAAATCACTCAAGTAGTTGATTCCATTGATTTTTTCTAGCCTGCGCCTCTGCCGCCCCCACAAACTGAAGTAAAGTGGAGTTAGGTGGGAATAGGTGGAGCAAAGTGGCTGGATTTGTGTTTCAAGGGACATCAGCGTTGTCGCTGGATGGCAAAGGGCGCATCTCGGTGCCCGCACGCCATCGTGACGCGCTGTCGGCCTTGGCCGGCAACCAGCTCACCCTCACCCAGCATCCTGTGGGCTGCCTGCTGGTCTTTCCCCGGCCGGCCTGGGAGGGCTTCCGCGCCCAGCTGATGGGCCTGCCGATGGAGGCCGACGGCTGGCGCCGCTTCTTTGTCGGCAGCGCGGTGGATATCGAGATCGATTCGGCCGCCCGGGTGCTGGTGCCGCCCGAGTTGCGCGCGATGGCCGGCCTGGACAAGGACGTGCTGCTGCTGGGCATGGGCCAGCGCCTGGAGTTGTGGGACGCCACCCGCTACGCCGCCCACCAGGCCCAGGTGATGGCCGGGCCCATGCCCGACGCGATCAAGAGCTTTGTCTTCTGATGAATGCTGCGGCTGCCTTGCAACACACCACGGTCTTGCTGGCCGAGGCGGTTGACGCCGTGGCGTGCCGCCCCGACGGTGTCTACGTGGACGGCACTTTCGGCCGGGGTGGCCACAGCCGGGCGCTGCTGGCCCGCCTGGCGCCAGGCGCGCGCCTGGTCGGTTTCGACAAGGATCCCGAGGCGGTGGCCGAGGGCGCCAGCCTGGCCGCTGTCGACGCCCGGTTTGCCATCCTGCACGAAAGTTTTGCCGACATGGCCAGCGCGCTGCGCGGCCTCGGCATTGCCCAGGTGGACGGCGTGCTGCTCGACCTGGGCGTGAGCTCGCCCCAGATCGACAACCCCGAGCGGGGCTTCAGTTTCCGGTTCGATGCGCCGCTGGACATGCGCATGGACACCACCCGTGGCGAAACCGCCGCTGAGTTTCTGGCCGGCGCGTCCGAGCGCCGCATCGCGGAGGTGATTCGTGACTATGGCGAAGAACGGTTTGCTGTACAGATTGCAAAGGCGATTGTTGCTGGCCGCGCAAATGGGGACCCCCTGTGCACCACCCGCCAGCTTTCCCTGCTCGTGGCTCGTGCGGTCAAGACCCGCGAGCCGGGCCAGAACCCTGCAACGCGCACATTTCAAGCTCTTCGGATTTTCGTCAACGCTGAGCTCGAGGCACTCGAACAGGGGCTGAACGCGTCGCTCGGGCTGTTGGCGCCGGGCGGCCGGCTGGCGGTGATCAGCTTCCACTCGCTGGAAGACCGCATCGTCAAGACCTTCATCGCCCGAGAAAGCCGCGAGGTGGTGGACGCGCGCTCGCCCAGCCTGTATGCCGCGCCGCGCGCCATGCGCCTGAACGCGCTGCAGCGCATCCGCCCGTCGGTGGCCGAAGTCAAGGCCAATCCGCGTGCCCGCTCGGCCACGTTGCGGGTGGCCGAGCGCACCGCCGTGCCGGCCGCCGTGGTCTGGGGGCAGGCATGACCCGCTTCAACCTGTTCTTGCTGGCCGCGCTGATCGCCAGCGCGCTGGTGCTGGTGCAGGCGGCCTATGACGCGCGGCGCCTGTTCAATGACAAGCACCGCGCCGACAACGAGGCCACCCACCTGGCCGGTGAATACAAGCGCCTCGAGGCCGAGCGCCAGTTGCAGGCCACCAACCTGCGGGTCGACCGCACTGCGCGCGATCGCTTGAAGATGAACACGGTCACCCCTGCGATCACCATGTATGCGCCAGCCATGCCGGCGCCAGCCGCCGCCCAGGCCGGCCCGGGGGCCCGATGAAGAAGCTGATCAGCCCGTCCAGCGTGCGCGGCGTGAACTACGCCACCAGCCCCCTGCTCGCCAGCAAGACCCCCAAATGGCGCAGCCGGGTCGTCGTCGCGGCCGTGGGCCTGGGCTTCGCGGGCCTGTTGGGGCGCGCGGCGCATATCCAGATCATCGACGCCGATTTCTTCCAGCGCGAGGGTGAAAAGCGCTACGCCCACACCCTGGAGGTGCCGGCCACGCGCGGGCGCATCGTCGACCGGGGCGGCCAGCTGCTGGCCACCAGCGTGCCGGTACCCAGCGTCTGGGCCATCCCCAAGGAATTCAAGGCCAGCCCCGACCAGCGCAAGCAGTTGGCGCAGCTGCTGGGCCTGGAGGCCCGCGAGCTGGAAACCCGCCTGGCCGGGGGCAGCCCCAACTTCACCTGGATCAAGCGCAAGATCGACGCCGAGACCTGGCCGCCGATCCAGGCGCTGGGCATCAAGGGCCTGCACCAGAGCGGCGAGTACCGGCGCCGCTACCCCGAGGGCGAGTCGGCGGCCCACGTGGTGGGCTTCACCGATGTGCGCGATCAGGGCCAGGAGGGCATCGAACTCGCCTTCCAGAAGCAGCTGCAGGGCCACAACGGCCAGCGCGGCGTGATCCGCGATCGCCTGGGCAAGGTGGTGGACGACCAGGGTGCGCAGATCGACCCGGCCCATGGCAGCGACATCACCTTGTCGATCGATGCCAAGGTGCAGTTCTTCGCCTACCAGCGGATGCGCGAGGCGGTGGTCGAACACAAGGCCAAGGCCGGCAGCGTGGTGGTGCTGGACGTGCAGACCGGCGAGGTGCTGGCACTGGCCAACTACCCCAGCTACGACCCCGGCGAGCGCGGCAGTCGCAATGGCGAGCAACTGCGCAACCGTGCCCTGACCGACATCTTCGAGCCTGGCTCCACCATGAAGCCGCTGGTCATGGCCTGGGCCCTGGAGACCGGCCGGGTCAGGCCCGAGCAGACCATCGTCACCGCACCGGGCAGCGTGGTGGTGGGCGGCATTCCGATCAAGGACGCCCACGGCCACGCCGCGCTGAGCGCGCGTGAGGTGATCCAGAAAAGCAGCAACATCGGCATCGTGCGCATCGCCATGCAGATGCCGCCGCGCGAGTTGTGGGAGCTGTACTCCAACGTCGGCTATGGCCAGAAGCCGCAGATCAACTTTCCCGGCGCCATCAGCGGCCGCTTGCGGCCGGCCAAGACCTGGCGGCCGATCGAGCAGGCGACCATGGCCTATGGCTACGGCCTGTCGGCCTCGCTGTTGCAGATGGCGCATGCCTACACCGTGTTTGCACGCGATGGCGAGTTCATCCCGGTCAGCCTGCTCAAGCAGGAGCAGACGGTCTCCGGTCTGCGCGTGCTCAAGCCCGAGACCGCGCAGGAGATCCGCCGCATGTTGCAGATGGCGGCCGGCCAGGGCGGTACCGCGCCCAAGGCCCAGACCATCGGTTACTCGGTGGGCGGCAAGAGTGGCACCGCGCACAAGCAGGAAGGGCGCGGCTATGCCAGCAACAAATACCGGTCCTGGTTCGTCGGCATGGCGCCCATCGACAAGCCCCGCATCATCGTGGCGGTGATGGTGGACGAGCCCAGGAACGGGGTCTATTACGGCGGCGACGTGGCCGGCCCGGTGTTCAGCCAGGTGGTGCAGCAGACCCTGCGCATGATGAACGTGGCCCCCGACCTGGACGTCAAGCCCCGCGTGGTGGCCAAGGCCCTGCCCGCCGTGCCGGAGAGCTTCTAGATGGTGCAGCGCCTTGCCTCGGCAACCGACGCCCTGGGCTGGCTGGCCGACCGGGTGCAGCCCGGCGGCAGCGACCGGCTGCGCACCGACAGCCGGTGGATCGCGCCAGGCGATGCCTTCATCGCCTGGCCGGGCGAGGCCCACGACGGCAGGCGCTTTGTGCTGGCCGCGCTGGCCGCCGGCGCGGTGGCCTGCCTGGTCGAGGCCGATGGCGTCGAGGCCTTCGGTTTCGACCCGACCGACGGCCGCATTGCGGCCCTGGCCGGGCTCAAGGCGGCTACCGGGCCGCTGGCGGCGGCCTGGTTCGGTCAGCCGGCCCAGGCCTTGCAGGTGATCGCAGTGACCGGCACCAACGGCAAGAGCAGCACCGCCTGGTGGACCGCCCAGGCCATGACCTTGCTGGGCCGGCCCTGCGCGCTGGTGGGCACCCTGGGCATTGGCGTGCCGCCGGTCGGCGACCAGCCCGGCGCCATCCAGCACACCGGCTTGACCACGCCCGACCCGGTGACCTTGCAGCGTGCCTTTCGCGACATGGCTGACCGTGGCTTCGATGCTTGCGCGATCGAGGCCTCGTCCATCGGCCTGGCCGAGCACCGCATGGCCGGCACCCCGGTGACCGTGGCGCAGTTCACCAATTTCACCCGCGACCACCTCGACTATCACCACGACATGGCCAGCTACTGGGCCGCCAAGGTGGCCCTGTTCGACTGGCCCGACCTGCAGGCTGCGGTGATCAACCTCGACGACGAAGCCGGCGCGCGCCTGGCCGACGAGCGTGGTGACGCCGGCATCGACCTGTGGACCACCGCCGTGCTGCGTCCGGCCCGCCTGCGCGCACTGGACTTGCACTATCCCGACGGTGGCCTGGCTTTCAGCGTGCAGGAGGGAAACCAGCGCGTGGCGCTGCGCACCACCTTGATCGGCGACTACAACGCCAACAACCTGCTGGGCGTGATCGGCGCGCTGCGCGCCTTGGGCGTGCCGCTGGCGCGCATGGTGGCGGTGGTGGCCAAACTCACGCCGGTGCCCGGCCGCATGGACCGCGTGCCGGCATCGCCTGGCCAGCCCGAGGTGGTGGTGGACTATGCCCACACGCCGGACGCGCTGCACAAGGCCCTGGGCGCCCTGCGGCCCTTGGCGGCGGCGCGTGGCGGGCGCCTGTGGTGCGTGTTCGGGTGCGGTGGCAACCGCGACGCCAGCAAGCGGCCGCAAATGGGCGCAGTGGCCGAGCAGGGCGCCGACGAGGTGGTGCTGACCAGCGACAACCCGCGCAACGAATCGCCTGCAGCCATCCTGGGGCAGATACGCGCTGGCATGAACCCCAGGCAGCCGGTGGTGATGATCGAAGACCGCCGCGCCGCGATCGGCCATGCGGTGATGGACGCGGCGGCCGAGGATGTGATCCTGCTGGCCGGCAAGGGCCACGAGGATTACCAGGAAGTGCAAGGCATCAAGCGCCCCTTCCTGGACAGCGCAGTGGCTTCGCAGTGGCTGACCCAGCGGAGCACGGCATGATCGCCCCGGCCCTGGCCCAGGCACCGACGGCGCCGCTGATGAGCCTGGCCCAGGCGGCGGCGTTGCTGCCCGACGCGCTGCGCCTGGGCGACCCGGCCACCGCCTTGCTGCGGGTGCACAGCGATACCCGCAGCCTGCAGCCGGGCGACCTGTTCGTGGCGCTGCGCGGCGAGCAATTCGACGCGCATGACTTCCTGCCGCAAGCGCGCGCCGCCGGCGCCGCTGCGGTGCTGGCCGAACGCGGCGTGGCCGCCTGCGGCCTGCCCGGCCTGCAGGTGGCCGACAGCGGCGCCGCCCTGCAGGCCCTGGCCCGGGGCTGGCGTGCGGGCCTGAGCCTGCCGGTGATCGCGGTGACCGGCAGCAATGGCAAGACCACCGTCACCCAGATGGTGGCAGCCATCCTGCGCGCCTGGCAGGGCGATGCAGCCCTGGCCACGGCCGGCAACTTCAACAACCACATCGGCCTGCCCTTGCAATTGCTGCGCCTGCGCGCCAGCCACCGGGTGGCGGTGCTGGAGCTCGGCATGAACCACCCGGGCGAGATCGCCGGGCTGTCTGCGCTGGCCCAGGCGGGCGTGGCGCTGGTCAACAACGCCCAGCGCGAGCACCAGGAGTTCATGGCCAGTGTCGATGCGGTGGCGGCCGAGAACGGCGCGGTGTTGGCGGCCCTGCCCGCCGACGGCGTGGCGGTGTTCCCGGCCGATGCCGAGCACACGCCGCTGTGGCAGGCCCTGGCCGGTGCGCGCCGGCAATGGCGCTTTGCGCTGCGTCCGGCCGCAGGCGTGCCGGCCGAGGTGCAGGGCGATGCCGAGTGGCACAGCGATGCCGCAGGCGGCCACTGGCAGCTGCAGATGCAGACCCCCGCCGGGCCGGCCAGCCTGCGCCTGGCGGCGCCCGGCGAGCACAACCTGCGCAATGCCCTGGCCGCCACCGCGTCGGCCCTGGCCGCCGGTGCGCCGCTGGCGGCGGTGGTGGCGGGCCTGCAGTGCTTCCGGCCGGTCAGCGGGCGCAACCAGATCAGCGCGCTGGCCTGGCCCGGGCATGGGCCGGCCCGGCCGGTCACCCTGGTCGATGACAGCTACAACGCCAACCCGGACTCGGTGCGCGCCGCGATCAGCCTGCTGGCGGGCCTGGCCGGGCCGCGCTGGCTGCTGCTGGGCGACATGGGCGAGGTGGGCGATCAGGGCCCGGCCTTCCATGCCGAGGTGGGCGCGTTTGCGCGCAGCAGCGGCATCGAGCATTTCTGGGCGGTGGGCGCCGGCTGCGCCGCTGCGGCCAGCGCCTACGGCAGCCGTGCGCGCCACTGGGCCACGGTGGACGGGCTGATCGCTGCGCTGGACCGGGCGCCGGATTTCGGGTCGGTGCTGGTCAAGGGCTCGCGCTTCATGCGCATGGAGCGGGTGGTAGCGGGCCTGCAGGCCCTTGCCGGCCGGCAGCCGGCGGGGGGTGACCATGCTGCTTAGCCTGTCGCAATGGCTGCTGGCCCATAACCCCGAGTGGGGCTTTCTGCGCGTCTTCCAGTACCTGACCTTCCGGGCCGTGATGTCGGCCATGACCGCCCTGCTGATCGGCCTGTCGATGGGGCCCTGGGTGATCAGGAAGCTCACCGAGCTGAAGATCGGCCAGCCGATCCGCGAGTACGGCATGCAAAGCCATCTGGCCAAGCGTGGCACGCCCACCATGGGCGGCGTGCTGATCCTGCTGGGCATCGGCGTGGCCACCTTGCTGTGGTTCGACTGGACCAACCGCTTTGTCTGGGTGGTGATGCTGGTGACCTTCGGCTTCGGCACCGTGGGCTGGGTCGACGACTGGCGCAAGGTGGTACTGAAAGACCCCGAGGGCATGCGCTCGCGCGAGAAGTTCTTCTGGCAATCGCTGATCGGCCTGGTGGCCGCGCTCTACCTGGCCTTCAGCGTGTCCGAGACCACCAACCTGCGGGTGCTGGAGTTGTTCGTGCGCTGGGTGCAGAGCGGCTTCTCCAACGACCTGCCGCCCAAGGCCGACCTGATGCTGCCCTTCTTCAAGACCGTGAGCTACCCGCTCGGCGTCTTCGGCTTCATCACGCTGACCTACTTCGTGATCGTCGGCGCCAGCAATGCCGTGAACTTCACCGACGGGCTGGACGGCCTGGCCATCATGCCGGTGGTGCTGGTGGGCTCGGCCCTGGGCATCTTTGCCTATGTGGTGGGCAATGCGGTCTACAGCAAGTACCTGCTCTTCCCCTACATCCCGGGCGCCGGCGAGCTGTTGATCTTCTGTGGCGCGATGGCGGGTGCAGGGCTGGCCTTTCTGTGGTTCAACGCCCACCCGGCGCAGGTCTTCATGGGGGACGTGGGTGCCTTGTCGCTGGGCGGTGGCCTGGGCACCGTGGCGGTGATCACCCGGCAGGAGATCGTGCTCGGCATCATGGGCGCGGTGTTCGTGGCCGAAGTGCTGTCGGTGATGCTGCAGGTGTCGTGGTTCAAGTACACCAAGAAGAAGTTCGGCGTGGGCCGCCGCATCTTCAAGATGTCGCCGCTGCACCACCACTTCGAGAAGAGCGGCTGGACCGAGACGCAGGTGGTGATCCGCTTCTGGATCATCACCATGCTGATGTGCCTGGTGGGCTTGTCCAGCCTGAAGCTGCGTTGAGCGCCGCACGATGAACCGCCTGGTCGACCTCCGCGTGCTGGTGCTGGGCCTGGGTGAGTCCGGCCTGGCCATGGCGCGCTGGTGTGTGCGCCAAGGCGCGCGGGTCACGGTATGGGATTCGCGCGAGCACCCGCCGCAGGCCGCCGCGCTGCACGCGGCACTGCCCCAGGTGGTGCTGCGCAGCGGTGCCCTGTCTGGGGCCGACCTGGACGGGGTGCAACTGCTGCTCAAGAGCCCCGGCCTGGCCCCTGGCGATGCACGCATCGCGCCGGTGCTGGACGCGGCGCGCGCCAGCGGCGTGGCGGTGGCTGGCGAGCTCGACCTGTTTGTCCGCGCCCTGGCCGATCTCAAGCTCGACCGGGGCTACATGCCCCGGCTGCTGGCGATCACCGGCACCAATGGCAAGACCACCACCACCGCGATGTGCGCGCTGCTGGTGGCGCGCTGCGGCCTGCGGGTGGCGCTGGCCGGCAATATCGGCCCGACGATGCTCGACACCCTGGCCGCAGCCCTGGATGCCGAGCCCGACCGACCGGCCCCAGCCGACGCACTGCCGGCGCCAGACCTGGCCCCGTCGCCGACTGCCCCGCCGGTCTTCCTGGCCTTGCCCGAGGTCTGGGTGCTGGAGTTGTCGAGCTTCCAGCTCGACGGCGTGAGCGGCTTCGACCCCGACGCCGCCGCCTTGCTCAACATCACCCAGGACCACCTCGACTGGCACGGCAGCATGGCCGCCTACACCCAGGCCAAGTCGCGCATCTTCGGCGCCCGTACCCTGTGGGTGATCAACCGTGACGACCCGCAGGTGGCGGCGCTGGTGCCCGCGCCGGTGCGGGTCAAGGGCGGGCGTGGCCGCGCAGCCCCCAGCGCGGCGTCCCAGGTCTGCCGCTTCGGACTGGACCTGCCGCAACAGCCCGGCGATTTTGGCCTGGTGGTGGAGGGAGGCATGGCCTGGCTGGTGCGGGCGCGCGAACGGGACGAGACCCTGAAGCGCCGCAGGGGCGAGCCTGACGAGATCGTGCTGCAGCGTCTGATGCCGGCCGATGCGCTGCGCGTGCGTGGCCGCCACAACGCCGCCAATGCCCTGGCCGCGCTGGCCCTGGCCTGCGCCATCGGCTGCCCGCTGCACGCTTTGTTGCACGGCTTGCGCGAATACGCGGGTGAGCCGCACCGGCTTGAATTCGTCGCCCAGGTGGGCGGCGTGGCGGCCTATGACGACAGCAAGGGCACCAATGTGGGCGCCACCGTGGCGGGTTTGCTGGGCCTGGGGGCCGACCTGGCACCGGCCCGGCTGGTGTTGATCCTGGGCGGTGATGGCAAGGGCCAGGATTTCGCGCCGCTCCTGCCGGCCCTGGTGCGCCATGCGCGGGCGGTGGCCTTGATCGGCCGGGATGCCGGGATCATCGAGGCGCTGCTGGCTGGCGATGATGCAGCCGGCCGCTTGCCGCGCCAACGCCATGACAGCCTGCCCGCCGCGGTGGACTGGTGCTTCGGCCAGGCCCGGGCCGGCGACGCGGTGCTGCTGAGCCCGGCCTGCGCCAGCCTGGACATGTTCCGCAACTATGCGCACCGGGCCGAGGTCTTTGTCGCTGCTGTCGCCGCCCGCGCGGTGGCCCAGGGGGAGCTGGTCTGATGCGCGCCGCCAGCCTGCCCCGCCCCCTGGCCGGCCTGTGGGCCCGCCTGCGCCCGGGGCAGACCGGAGAGCGCGCCGCGCCGCTGCCCATCCGTGACTGGGACGGCGCGCCCAGCGGCCAGCCGGCCCGGGCCTCGGGCTTCGACGCGGCCCTGGTGTGGTGCGTGGTCGGCTTGTTGGCGCTGGGCCTGGTGATGGTGTTCTCGGCCAGCGTGGCGCTGCCCGACAGCAACAAGTACGCGCGCTACTCGCCGACCTTTTTTCTGGGTCGCCATGCGCTGTCGCTGGTGATCGGCTTTGTCGCGGCGCTGCTGGCGGTGCAGGTGCCGATCAGCGTGTGGGAGAAGTGGGCGCCACACTTGTTCCTGTTGTCGCTGGTGTTGCTGACGGTGGTGCTGATCCCGCAGGTGGGCAAGGGCGTGAACGGCGCACGCCGCTGGCTGCCGCTGGGGGTGATGAACTTCCAGCCGAGCGAACTGGCCAAGCTGGCCATGGTGATGTATGCGGCCAGCTATATGGTGCGCAAGATGGAGGTCAAGGAGCGCTTCTTCCAGGCGGTGTGGCCGATGGCCGTGGCGCTGGCGCTGGTGGGGGTGTTGCTGCTGGCCGAGCCGGACATGGGCGCCTTTGTGGTGATTGCGGTCATCGCGCTGGGCATCCTGTTCCTGGGCGGCGTCAACGGGCGCATGTTCTTCCTGAGCACTGCGGTGCTGCTGGGCGCCTTTGCTTTGATGATCGCCACCAGCCCGTTCCGGCGCGAGCGCATCCTGGCCTTTCTGTCGCCCTGGGACCCGGCCTATTCGGCCGGCAAGGGCTACCAGCTCACCCACTCGCTGATCGCCTTCGGCCGCGGCGAGATCACCGGCCAGGGGCTGGGCAGCAGCCTGGAAAAATTGCATTACCTGCCCGAGGCCCACACCGACTTCCTGATGGCCGTGATCGGCGAGGAACTGGGCTTCATCGGTGTGGCCTGCGTGATCGTGGCCTTCTTCTGGCTGACCCGCCGCATCTTCGTGATCGGCCGCCAGGCGGTGGCGCTGGACCGGGTGTTCGCCGGCCTGCTGGCCCAGGGCATAGGCATCTGGATGGGCGGCCAGACCCTGATCAACATGGGCGTCAACCTTGGCGCGCTGCCCACCAAGGGCCTGACCCTGCCGCTGCTGAGCTACGGCGGGTCGGCCATCCTGATGAACCTGATCGCGCTGGCGGTGGTGGTGCGCGTGGATGTCGAAAACCGGCAACTCATGCGCGGAGGCCGCGCATGATCGCCGCGCGCAGCGGGGCGCGGGCGCGCAGCGCACGAGGCCGGTTTCGGCGCAGCCAGAACCGGCAACTCATGCGCGGAGGCCGCGCTTGATGCCCCACCTGGTCATCATGGCGGCCGGCACCGGCGGCCACATCATTCCCGGCATCGCGGTGGCCCGCGAGGTGCAGCGCCGGGGCTGGAGCGTGAGCTGGCTGGGCACCCGCACCGGCATGGAAAACCGGCTGGTGCCGCCCACCGGGATCGCGCTCGACACCCTGGCCTTCACCGGCCTGCGCGGCAAGGGCCTGCTGCACAGCCTGGGCGGCGGGCTGCGCCTGCTGAAGGCCTTCTGGGACAGCGCCCGCATCCTGCGCCGTCGCGGCGCCGATGCGGTGCTGGGCATGGGCGGCTATGTCTGTTTTCCGGGCGGCCTGATGGCCAGCCTGCTGGGCAAGCCGCTGATGCTGGTGAATGCCGACGCGGCTTTGCTGATGTCCAACAAGGCGCTGTTGCCGCTGGCCGATCGGGTGGCCTTCGGCTTCGACGGCCCGGCCGCCCGCATCAGACACGGCCTGGTCACCGGCAACCCGGTGCGTGCCGAGATCGAGGCCCTGCCGGCCCCGGCCGAGCGCTTTGCCGGGCGCAGCGGCCCGCTGCGCCTGCTGGTGGTGGGCGGCAGCCTGGGCGCCCAGACACTCAACCGCTGCCTGCCGGCGGCGCTGGCCCTGTTGCCGGCGCAAGACCGCCCCCGGGTGGTGCACCAGACCGGCAGCGCCGAGCGCGACGAGGTGCTGGCCGCCTACGCCGCAGCCGGCGTGGCGGCCGAGGTGCTGCCCTTCATCGACGACATGGCCGCGCGCCTGGCCGACTGCGACCTGATCGTCTGCCGCGCCGGCGCGGTGACGGTGAGCGAGCTGTGCGCCGCCGGGGTGGCCAGCCTGCTGGTGCCGCTGCTGGTCAGCACCACCTCGCACCAGCGGGACAACGCCGCCTACCTGGCCCGCCACGGCGCCGGCCTGCACCTGCCCCAGGCCAGCTTGAGCCCGGCGCTGCTGGCGGCGCAGTTGCAGGCGCTGGACCGGCCCCGCCTGCTCGCGCTGGCGCTGCAGGCCCGCGCACTGGCCCGGCCCCGGGCCGCTGCCCGCGTGGCCGACGAACTCGACGCACTGGTCAGGGCCGCCCGATGAAACACGCCGTCAAGCGCATCCACTTCGTCGGCATCGGTGGTGCCGGCATGAGCGGCATTGCCGAGATCCTGCACAACCTGGGCTATACCGTGTCGGGGTCTGACCTGGCCGACAGCGCCACCTCGCGCCGCCTGGCCGGGCTGGGCATCCGGGTGTGCGAGGGCCACGCGGCTGAGCACATCGGCGATGCCCAGGCAGTGGTCACGTCCACTGCGGTGCGGGGCGACAACCCCGAGGTGACAGCCGCGCGCGCCCGGCGCATCCCGCTGGTGCCGCGCGCAGTGATGCTGGCCGAACTGATGCGGCTGAAATCCGGCATCGCCATCGCCGGCACCCACGGCAAGACCACCACCACCTCGCTGGTCACCAGCGTGCTGGCCGAGGCCGGGCTCGACCCCACCTTCGTGATCGGCGGCAAGCTCAATTCGGCCGGCGCCAATTCGCGCCTGGGTGCGGGCGACTACATCGTGGTCGAAGCCGACGAGAGCGACGCGTCCTTCCTGAACCTGATGCCGGTGATGAGCGTCGTCACCAACATCGACGCCGACCACATGGACACCTATGGGCACGACTTTGCACGGCTCAAGGGGGCCTTCGTCGAGTTTCTGCACCGCATGCCCTTCTACGGCGCAGCCTTCGTCTGTGCCGACGACGCCGGCGTGCGGTCCATCCTGCCGCTGCTGTCGCGGCGGGTGGTCACCTACGGGCTGGGCGAGGGCGTGCAGGTGCGGGCGGTGGACCTGCGCCACTTGCCTGGCGGGCAGATGCGATTTACCTGCCAGCGCCGCAATGGCCTGGTGATGCCCGACCTGGACATCACCCTGAATCTGCCGGGTGAACACAATGTGCGCAATGCCCTGGCCGCGATCGCGGTGGCGGCCGAGCTGGAGCTGCCCGACGCGCCGGTGGTCAGCGCGCTGGCCGGCTTCTCCGGGGTGGGCCGGCGCTTCCAGCGCTACGGCGACCTGCCGGTGGCGGCCCAGCAGGGCGGCGGCGAGTTCACCCTGATCGACGACTACGGCCACCACCCGGTGGAGATGGCCGCCGTGATCGCGGCGGCGCGCGGCGCCTTCCCGGGGCGGCGCCTGGTGCTGGCGTTTCAGCCCCACCGCTACACCCGCACCCGGGATTGCTTCGAGGATTTCGTCAAGGTCATGGGCACCGCCGACGTGGTGCTGCTGACCGAGGTCTATTCGGCCGGCGAATCGCCGGTGGTGGCGGCCGACGGCCGAGCGCTGGCGCGCGCACTGCGGGTGGCCGGCCGGGTCGACCCGATCTTCGTCGACGACATCGACGATCTGCCCGATGCCATCGTGCAGCAGGCCCGCGGCGGTGATGTGGTGATCGCCATGGGCGCCGGCTCGATGGGCGCGGTCTCGCCCAGGGTGGTTGAAAAGTTCCTGGGGGACATGGCATGACGGGGTCGCTGAAATTGCCGCCTACCGATGTCCAGGCGCTCGGCAAGGTGGCCGTGCTGATGGGCGGCAGCAGCGCCGAGCGCGAAATCTCGCTGATGTCGGGCGGCGGGGTGCTGGCCGCGCTGCAAGGGCAGGGGGTGCAGGCGCAGGGGTTCGATCCGGCCCAGCGCGACCTGGGTGAACTCAGGCGCGAGGGCTTCGACCGGGTCTTCATCGCCCTGCATGGCCGCCACGGCGAGGACGGCACGGTGCAGGGCGCGCTGGAATTGCTGGGCATCCCCTACACCGGCTCGGGCGTGCTGGCCTCGGCCCTGGCCATGGACAAGACCATGACCAAGCGGCTCTGGCTGGCCTCGGGCCTGCCCACACCGGCCTTTGTCTGGCTCGACGCCCAGGCCCAATTGCGTGAGCGCCTGCGCGGCGTGCCCGACGCGCTGGGCCTGCCCCTGGTGGTCAAGCCGCCGCGCGAGGGCTCGTCCATCGGCATCACCAAGGTGGCCGGCTACAGCGACATGGCGGCCGCCGTGCAGCTGGCCGCCCGCTACGACCCCGACGTGCTGTGCGAGGCCTTCATCGAAGGCGATGAGGTCACCTGCCCGGTGATCGGCAGCGGCGCTGCGGCGCAGGCCCTGCCGGTGGTGCGCATCGTCGCGCCCGAGGGCAAGTACGACTACCAGAACAAGTACTTCACCGACGACACTGCCTACCTCTGTCCCAGCGGGCTTTCCAGCGACGAAGAGGGTGAGATCCAGCGCATCGTCGTGGCTGCGTACAAGGCCCTCGGTTGCCGGGGCTGGGGGCGCGCCGACCTGATGATCCGCGCCACCGACCGCAAGCCCTTCCTGCTGGAGATGAACACCTCGCCCGGCATGACGGGGCACTCGCTGGTGCCGATCTCGGCCCGCGCGGCCGGCCTGTCCTACCAGGCCCTGTGCGTCTACCTGCTGGGTTGTGCCGCTCTCGACAGCGCGCCCCCGGCGCCCACCCCAGCCTGATACCGGATGCCGCGCAACCCCCCGCTCGCCCTGCAAGCCGGCCCCGCCCTGGCCCTGCCTGCCGATGTGCGCCTGATGCACAGCACCGCCAATGCGGTGTTCATGGTGGCCGCACTGGCCTTGTGCGTGGCCCTGCTGGTCTGGGTGGCGCGCTGGCCGATGTTTGCGATCCGCAGCATCCGGGTCGAGGGCGACATCACCCGCAACAGCCCGAGCACGCTGCGTGCCAACGCCCTGCAGCGCCTGTCCGGCAGCTTTGTCACGCTCGATCTGCAAAAGACCCGTGCCGCCTTCGAGGCCGTGCCCTGGGTGCGCCAGGCGGTGGTGCGCAAGGTCTGGCCGATGCGCCTGTCGGTCGAACTGGAAGAACACGCGCCCGAGGCCCTGTGGGTCAGCGCCGGGGCCACCGACCGGCTCGTCAACAGCCATGGCGAGGTATTCGAGGCGAATGCCAGCGATGTCGAGGACGAAGGCCTGCCCCGGCTGTCTGGGCCCGAGGGCAGCGCCGGTCAGATGCTGGGCATGCTGCGCCGGCTCGCGCCCCTGTTCGAGGCCGATTCGACCGGCGATCTGGTGGCGCTGGACCTGTCGGCCCGCGGGTCCTGGCGCCTGCGCCTGCAGAAGGGCGCGATGGTGGAGCTGGGCCGCGGCACCGAAGACGAAGTCGTCGCCCGCACCCGGCAGTTCATGCACACCCTGCCCCTGGTGGAGGCGCAGTACCTGCGCCCGCTGGTGTCGGCCGACCTGCGCCATTCGGGCGGCTTTGCCGTCCGCCTGCGCGGTGTGACCACCCTGGTGCCCGCCGCGCCGGTGCGCAAGCGCTAGTACTCCGACCCATAAGTTTCGGAACATGATGAAAACGATGGATTCGTTTGCCAGGCTAGGCGAAAACCACAGCCATAGCTTTTGCTATGGCGAGGATTTGCAACGACGCATGGCGGACGAAGACACGTTTTCATGTTTCGAAATTTGTGGGTCGGAGTATTAGGGGCCGGCAGTGCCGGTATCCGGCAGGGTGAAGCTGAAAGTGGCCCCCACGCCGACCTCGCCCTCGGCCCAGATCTCGCCGCCATGGCGCCGCACAATGCGCTGCACCGAGGCCAGGCCGACGCCATGGCCGATGAAGTCGCTGCTGCTGTGCAAGCGCTGGAACACCCCGAACAGACGGTCGGCAAAGCGCATGTCGAAGCCGGCGCCGTTGTCTCGCACGCGGTAGACCCGCCGCCCGGACTGTTGCACGCAGTCGAAGCTGATCCGGGGCTGGGCCACCTTGGCGCTGTATTTCCAGGCATTGCCCAGCAGATTCTCCAGCGCCATGCGCACCAGCACCGGATCGCCCAGGTTCTGCAGGCCGGGCTCGATGGTGCAGACCACGGCGCGCTCGGGTGCCGCGCGCTGCAGGTCGTCGGCCACCCAGCGGGCCAATTGCGACAGGTTCACCGGCTGGTGCGCCAGCGGCTGGGTCGACAAGCGCGCCAGCGACAGCAGCGCGTC
>JAYUQJ010000026.1:0-5827 GCA_043756825.1 Betaproteobacteria bacterium
GTCAGCAGTGCGCCGAAGGGCGGCACCACCGTGAAGCGCGGCTCCAGCGTGGGGCGGCCCTGGTCGTCGATCAGATGGTCGGGTGGCACCTGCTCACCCCTGTTCATCGCCACCCGGGTCTTGCCCTGCGCGATCATGCTGGTGGCGAAGTCCAGGATCACCGGCGGCCGGCCGCTGATGGGCACCCCGGCGCAAAAGGGGTTGGTGCCGAAGCGCGCATCGCCGCCGCCATAGGGCGCGACGATGCCGCGCGAGATCACATTGACCAGGTGGAGGGACACCAGCCCGGCCGCTGCCGCCTGTTCGGCCCATGCGCCGATGCGGCCCAGGTGATGGGCATTGCCCAGCGCCACGATGCAGCTGCCCCGGGCCTGGGCCCGGGCGATGCCCAGCGCCATGGCCTGCCGGCCTATCACCTGGCCAAAGCCGCGGTTGCCGTCCAGCCGCAGCAAGGCGCCGCCGTCCTGCAACACGCTGACCTCGGCATTGGGCTGCAGGCCACCTTGCAGGTAGGCGTCGGCATAGCGCGGCAGCATGCCGATGCCGTGCGAATCGTGGCCGGTCAAGTTGGCCTCGACCAGGTTGAGCACCACCGCATCCACTTCAGCAGCGCTGCTGCCAAAGCCCTGCACCAGGCAGCGCATGGCGGCCAGCAGGCCGGGCAAGGGGATCAGGTGGCTGTCGCTCATGGGGCATCCTGTTGGGGGGTTCCGACGGTGGCGCGATGATGCCAGCCGGCCGGCGCCGCCAGCGCCGCCGGTGCGACAGGCCAGGGCCTGAGCGCCGCCGTTGCAGATCGCGTCCAATACCGGCATGGACCTGCTGCAAACCCTCACCGACCGGCTCACCGCGCTGGAGATCAAGACCAGCTTCAACGACGACCTGCTCGACACCCTGAACCGGCTGGTCACGCGCCAGCAGGACCAGATCGAACTGCTGGCGCGTGAGCTGCAGCGCCTGCGCCGCCAGGCCCCGGCCCAGGACGGCGACGGCCCGCGCGACGCCCGCGACGAATTGCCGCCGCACTACTGACGGCGCTGACCGCGCTGACCGCGCCGGCCCGCCCGCCCACGCCTTAGGATGCGCAACGCAGCCCAACCCGACCCGCCAACCCGCCAACCCGCCATGATCGACGCACTCGACCCCCTGGGCAACCCTGTGCGGGTGCAGCGGCCGGGCAGCGTGGCGGCGGTGGCCGGCTTCGTCAACGGCCTTCTCGGCTACCGGCCCAGCATCCTGGCGGTGCTGGCGGCGGCCGAACACGATGACAGCCTGATCGTGCAGGCCTGCGCGGCAGCGCTCTACCTGTTCAGCGAATCGCCCAGCGGCGCGCCGCGGGCCCAGGCCCGACTCGACCGTGCCGCCCGCGCCGGCCTGCCGGCCAGCCTGCGCGAGCAGCAATTTGCCAGCGCGGTGCAGCACTGGGCGCGCGGCCAGATGCCCGAGGCCATTGCCCTGCACGAGACCCTGGCGCAGCAGCACCCACGCGATCTGGTGTCGGTCAAGCTGGGCCAGGTGCATGCCTTCAATGCCGGCGATTCCCCCACCATGCTGCGCCTGGCACTGCTGGCCCAGGCCGCTGCCGACGACCTGCCCTGGCTGCATGGCATGCTGGCCTTCGGCTATGAGCAGGTGCACTGGCTGGACCAGGCCGAGCGCAGTGCACGCCGCGCGCTGGCGCTGCAGGCCGCCGAGCCCTGGGCCCAGCATGCGCTGGCACATGTGATGCTCACCGAAGGTCGGCTGGCCGAGGGCGCTGCCTTCATGCAGCGCGCCAGCGCGCAGTGGTCGGGCTTGACCTCCTTCATGCGCTGCCACAGCTGGTGGCATCTGGCGCTGTTCCGGATCGAGCTGGGCGACACGGCGGCCGCCTTGCGCCTGTATGACGAACAGGTCTGGGGCGTGGACAAGACCTACAGCCAGGACCAGATCGGCGCCGTCTCGCTGCTGGCCCGGCTGGAGCTGGCCGGCCTGGATGTGGGTGGCCGCTGGCAAGAACTGGCCGACCATCTGACAAGCCGGGTGGCCGACCAGGTGCAGGCCTTTCTCGACCTGCAATACCTCTACGGCCTGGCGCGCGCCGGCCGGCCCGAGGCCGATACCCTGCTGGCCAATATCGAGGCCTTTGCGCGGCGGGCGCCGGCCGCGTCGGCCCCGGCCTGGCAGCGCGTGGCGCTGCCGGCCGCGCGCGGCCTGCTGGCGCATGCCCGCAGCCGCTGGGCCGAGGCGGCCGACGCCCTGGCGCTGGCCCTGCCCCGCCTGGTGGCAATCGGCGGCAGCCACGCCCAGCGCGATCTCTTCGAGCAGATCTACATCGACGCCCTGCAACGCAGTGGCGCACTGGCAGCGGTGCAGAACCTGCTGCAGCCGCGCCTGAATGCCCAGCCCCGGTCACGCCGGTTGGCGCGCCAGCTGCAAGCCGTGGGCGCCGGCCTGGGCCTGCCGCCCCGGCTACCTCACTGAGCCTGGTCCTGGGCTGCGTCGGGCACCCGGGCCTGGGCCGTGCCGGGCTGCTCGGGCAGGCCGTCGAGATGGGCGGCATCGGCCCATTGATCGATGTGCAGGCGGCCCTCGGCCCAGCGCAGGCGGTTGATGCCGGTGTTGGGGATGGCGCAGTCCCGCGGGCCTGACAGGGCCTGGCCCTGCACCGTGCGCCACAACATGTCCAGCACCCCGCCGTGGGTGACCACCGCGATACGCGCGCCCGCGTGCTGCGTCAACAGCGACTGCAGCGCCTGCATCACCCGGCCATGGAAGGCCCGGTTGCTCTCGCCGCCCTGCGGCAGTGCGTAATCGGCCTCGTGGCGGGTCCAGCGCGCCCACAGGTCGGCATGCAGGTGCTGGATGGTGGGCACGTCCAGACCCTCCAGCACACCAAAGGCCTGCTCGCGCCACAGCGGGTCGACCTGCGGTGCCAGCTTGTGCAGGTCGGCCAGCGCCTGGGCGGTCTGGCGCGCCCGGCCGAGATCGCTGACCACCAGCCTGTCGATGGGCTCGTCGGCCAGGCGCAAACCCATGCGGCGCGCCTGCTCCCGGCCCAATGCATTCAGCGGCACGTCGATCTGGCCCTGGAAGCGGTGCTGCCGGTTCCAGTCGGTTTCGCCATGGCGGATCACGATCAGCGAGGTCATTGCCAGGATTGTGGCGCCGCTGCAGCGTCGTTTGCATGACAGCGCCAGGGAGCGCCTGGCCTGCCATGGCGCCGTGCCGGCCAGGCCCGGCGCGCCGGGCTCAAACCGCAGCCAGCGACTGGTCCAGATCGGCCAGCAGGTCGTCGATGTGCTCGATGCCCACGCACAGGCGCACGGTGTCCTCGGTCACGCCGGACAGCAGCAGTTCGTCGGGGGTCAACTGCCGGTGCGTGGTGGATGCCGGGTGGGTGGCCAGCGACTTGGCGTCACCGATGTTGACCAGCCGGGTGAAGAGCTGCAGCGCGTCCAGGAAGCGCGCACCCGCCTCGCGCCCGCCGCCTGCGGCGCCCTTGACGCCGAAGGTCAGCAGGCCCGACGCCCGGCCACCCATCATCGACTGCACCAGGGCATGGTCGGGATGGCTGGGCAGGCCGGCATAGTTGACCCAGCCGACCTTGGCATGGCCTTGCAGAAACCGGGCCACCGCCAGGGTGTTGGCGCAGATGCGGTCCATGCGCAGCGCCAGGGTCTCGATGCCCTGCAGGATCAGCCAGGCGTTGAAGGGCGAGATCGCCGCGCCCATGTTGCGCAGCGGCACTACCCGGGCGCGGCCGATATAGGCCGCCGCCCCCAGTGCCTGGGTGTAGACCACGCCGTGATAGCTGACATCGGGCTCGTTCAGGCGCCTGAAGCGTTGCGGGTACTGGGCCCAGGGGAATTTGCCCGAGTCGACGATCATCCCGCCGATGCTGGTGCCATGACCGCCCAGGTACTTGGTCAGCGAGTGCACCACGATGTCGGCGCCATGCTCGAAGGGCCGGCACAGGTAGGGGCTGGGCACGGTGTTGTCGACGATCAGCGGGATGCCGTGGCGGTGCGCGATTGCAGCGATCGCCGCGATGTCGGTGATATTGCCCTGCGGATTGCCCAGGCTCTCGACATACAAGGCCTTGGTATTGGCATCGATCAGCGGCTCGAAGCTGGCCGGGTTGCGGTAGTCGGCAAAGCGGCCGGCAATGCCGTACTGCGGCAGGGTGTGGGCAAACAGGTTGTAGGTGCCGCCGTACAGCGCGCTGCTGCTGACGATGTTGTCACCGGCCTCGGCAATGGTCTGGATCGCATAGGTCACTGCGGCCTGGCCCGAGGCCACCGCCAGCGCGGCGATGCCGCCTTCGAGTGCGGCCACCCGCTCCTCCAGCACCGCCTGGGTCGGGTTCATGATGCGGGTGTAGATATTGCCCGCCACCTTCAGGTCGAACAGGTCGGCGCCATGCTGGGCGCTGTCGAAGCTGTAGGCCACCGTCTGGTAGATCGGCACCGCCACCGCATGGGTGGTGGGCTCGGGCGTGTAGCCGGTGTGCACCGACTTGGTCTCGAAACGCCATTGGCTGGTATCGCGGGTCATGCCTGTCTCCTGTCGGGGGTTGTGCAGCCCGCCAGTCTAGAGGCCTGGGCGCAGCCTGCCACATCAACTTGGGGATGGACGCGGACGGCGGGCGGCGCGTGCACTTCGCCACCGCGCCCCTGCCAGGCCGCAGGGCCGGCTTTTACAGGCCGGGGCCTGGGCAAGCGCCATGGCGCCGCCTGGACTACAGTGCCCGTACGCTTGTAACCTGACCGATGCCCCTGCCGCCGCGCCCCCGATCTCGCCGTCCCGGCCCCCGCCCGGGCCGGCGCCTGCGCTGGCTGGCGCTGGCCCTGTTCGGCCTCTGCGCAGCGCGCCATGTGGTGGCCCAGGGCCTGCCGCTGGACGAGCAACTGGCCGCCAGCCTGGCGGCCCTGCCGGCGCCGCTGGTCGCGCCGCGTGCGCCCCAGACCCTGGTACTGCCCCTGCAGGTGCAGCGCTGGCGCGACGAGGCGCGGGCGCTGGAGCATGGCGAAGACGGCCTGCCGCGCGATCCGGCGCGTGCCGCCACCCTGTATTGCCAGGCCGCGCGCTACGGCGATGCCGAGGCCCAGTTCGCGCTGGCCTGGATGCTGACCAACGGCCGCGGCATCGAGCGCGACGATGCCCAGGCCGCGCACCTGTTCCTGGCGGCGGCCGAACAGGGCCTGCCCCAGGCCCAGCGCATGAGCGCGTCGCTGGGCACGCCGCTGGGCGCACCGCCCCCCTGCCTGCACCCGCCCCCGATCGAGCTGCCCAAGGCGGCGGCGCTGCGGCCCCCGCCGGCGCCCGGCGCACGGGGCGGCGCCGCGCTGGCAGCCGCCCCGCCACCTCCACCGCCACCACCGCCTGCCAACGCGCCGGCATCCATCGTCAACTTCGTCCGCTTGGTGGCGCCCGACTACAAGCTGGCCCCGCACTTGGTGCTGGCCATCATCGAGACCGAAAGCAACTTCAACCCCAACGCGGTGTCGCCCAAGCAGGCCCAGGGCCTGATGCAGCTGATCCCGGACACCGCCGCGCGCTTTCGGGTGCGCAATATCCGCGACCCGGCGCAGAACATCCGTGGCGGCATGGCCTATCTGCGCTGGCTGATGGCCTATTTCGAAGGCGACGTGGCGCTGGTGGCAGCGGCCTACAACGCCGGTGAGCGCGCCGTGGAGCGCTACCGCGGCGTGCCGCCCTACGCCGAAACCCGGCTGTATGTGCGGCGTATCCTGGCCCTGGTGGGGCCGCTGGCCCAGCCTTTCGATGCCAGCGTCACGCCGCCCTCGACCAGCCTGCCCTTGATGCGGCCGCTGATCCCGGGGCT
>JAYUQJ010000027.1:0-16916 GCA_043756825.1 Betaproteobacteria bacterium
GCAGCCATAGCCCGGGCTATGGCGAGCATTTGCAACGACGAGCGGGTGCGTTTTGGGGTGGTGAGCGGGCATGATCGAAAAACTCTCAGTCTCTCAGACCGCCAGGCTGGCGCCGGCCGGCACGATGAAGGCCGGCGGGGGCGGCGAGCCGGCCGAGAGTGTGAGCACCTCGTAGCCGGTCTCGGTGACCAGCACGGTGTGCTCCCATTGGGCCGACAGCGAGCGGTCCTTGGTGACGATGGTCCAGCCATCGCCGAGTTCGCGGATCTCGCGCCGGCCGGCGTTGACCATCGGCTCGATCGTGAAGATCATGCCGGGCACCAATTCCTCCAGCGTGCCGGGTCGGCCGTAGTGCAGCACCTGGGGCTCTTCATGGAACTTGGCGCCGATGCCATGTCCGCAGAACTCGCGCACGACCGAGAAACCCTGGTGCTCGGTGAACATCTGGATCGCGTGGCCGATGTCACCCAGCCGGGCCCCCGGCCGGACCTTGGCAATGCCCTTCCACATGGCCTCGTAGGTCAGTGCGCACAGGCGCTTGGCGGCGATGGAACCCTCGCCAACCACGAACATCCGGCTGGTGTCGCCATGCCAGCCGTCCTTGATGACCGTGACATCGATGTTGACGATGTCGCCGCTCTTGAGCGGCTTGTCATTCGGGATGCCGTGGCAGACCTGGTGGTTGACCGAGGTGCAGATCGACTTGGGGTAGGGCGCATAGCCGGCCGGCGCGTAGTTCAGCGGCGCCGGGATGCCGCCCTGCACACCCACGATGTGGTCATGGGCCAGCTTGTCGAGCGCGTCGGTACTGACGCCGGGCACGACATGCCGGGTCAGCATGTCCAGCACGTCTGAGGCCAGACGGCCGGCAGTGCGCATGCCGTCGATCTCGGCGGCTTGGGTTTTGAGCGTAATGGCCATAGCCCAAATTATCCCACCGCAAAGTAGAATGCCGGGTTTCCACGGACATGGCCGTGCTGGTGCGGGGCCATGGCGGCTGCCGTCAGGCCTGGCCAGCCCAGAGCCCCGGTCCCCCATGCCGCAAACCACGCCAAGCCCCGCTCCTGCCTTGCTGTGCTTCGAGGGCGGCAATGCGCTCTCGGCCTTCCGCGCGCAGGCCTTGCTGCCCGCGCTCAAAGCCATCCACGAGCGCATCAGCGGGCTGGCCGCGCGCCATGTGCACTGGGTGATGCTCGACGCCGGCATGCCGGCCGACGCCGAGAAACTGGCCGCGCTGTTGCGCTATGGCAGCCCCGCATCGGCCGACGCCGCGGGCCAGCGGGTGGTGGTGATGCCGCGCCTGGGCACGGTCTCGCCCTGGGCCAGCAAGGCCACCGACATCGCACGCAACTGCGGCCTGGTGCTGCACCGGGTGGAGCGGGTCACCGAGTACGCGATCGCGCTCAAGGCCGGCCTGCTCGGCGGCGCAGGCAAGCCCTTGCCACCGGCCGAGCTGCAGGCCTGCGCCGCCCTGTTGCACGACCGCATGACCGAGAGCGTGGCCTTCGAGCGCGACGCCGCGCGCGCATTGTTCAGCCCCCAGTCGGCACCGGCGATGGTGCATGTGGACCTGCTGGGCTGCGGCCCCAGGGGTGGGAGAACGGCGCTGACCGAGGCCAATGCCGAGTTCGGCCTGGCGCTGAGCGACGACGAGATCGACTATCTGGTGTCCGCCTTCACCAGCCTGGGCCGCAACCCCAGCGATGTCGAGCTGATGATGTTCGCCCAGGCCAACAGCGAGCATTGCCGGCACAAGATCTTCAATGCCGACTTCACCATCGACGGCCAGCGCCAGGCGATGTCGATGTTCGGCATGATCCGCAACACCGAGAAGTGCTCGCCCCAGCACAGCATCGTGGCCTATAGCGACAACTCGTCGGTGATGGAGGGCGGCACCATCCAGCGCTGGCTGCCGCAGGGCTTCACCAACGCCCCGGTCTATGGCCCGCGCGAAGAGCTGGCCCATGTGCTGATGAAGGTGGAGACCCACAACCACCCCACGGCCATCAGCCCCTTTGCGGGCGCGTCCACCGGTGCCGGTGGCGAGATCCGCGACGAAGGCGCCACCGGGCGGGGCAGCCGGCCCAAGGCCGGGCTGACGGGGTTTTCGGTGTCCAACCTGCACCTGCCCGGCCTGTCCGAGCCCTGGGAGAAAGATCCGGTCGGCAAGCCCGAGCACATCGCCAGCCCCTTGCAGATCATGATCGACGGCCCGCTGGGCGGCGCGGCCTTCAACAACGAATTCGGCCGGCCCAGCCTGGCGGGCTATTTCCGGGTCTTCGAGCAGGACGTGGCGGGCCTGCGCCGCGGCTACCACAAGCCGATCATGATCGCCGGCGGCTTGGGGCAGATCAGCGCCGGCCAGACCCACAAGCGGCCCTTTGGCGCCGGCACCCTGCTGGTGCAGCTGGGCGGGCCGGGCATGCGCATCGGCATGGGCGGCGGGGCGGCCAGCTCGATGGCGGCGGGCAGCAACACGGCGGCGCTGGACTTCGACAGCGTGCAGCGCGGCAACCCCGAGATCCAGCGGCGCGCACAGGAGGTCATCAACCACTGCGCGGCCCTGGGCACCGGGGACCAAGGCCCGTCCGGTGGCCGCAACCCGATCCTGGCCATCCACGACGTGGGCGCGGGCGGCATCAGCAATGCCTTCCCCGAGCTGGTGGACGGCGCCGGCAAGGGCGCTGTCTTCGACTTGCGCCGGGTGCCGCTCGAGGAAAGCGGCCTGGCGCCCAAGGAGATCTGGTGCAACGAGAGCCAGGAGCGCTACACCCTCGCGATCGACCCCGATCTGCTGCCGCTGTTCGAGCAGATCTGTGCGCGCGAGCGCTGCCCTTTCGCCCTTGTCGGCGTGGCCACCGATGAACCCACCCTGGTGCTGGAAGACGGCCCGGGCGGCGAGCGGGTGATCGACATGCCGATGCAGGTGCTGCTGGGCAAACCGCCCATGCTGCACCGCGAGGTGAAAAGCGTGCAACGCAGTGCGCCGGCGCTCGATCTCACCGATGTCGAGCTGGCCGAGGTGGCCTTCAGCGTGCTGCGCCATCCCACGGTGGCCAGCAAGCGCTTCCTGATCACCATTGGCGACCGCACGGTGGGCGGACTGAGCCACCGCGACCCGATGGTCGGCCCCTGGCAGGTGCCGGTGGCTGACTGCGCGGTGACCCTGGCCGATTACACCGGCCTGCGCGGTGAGGCCTTTGCGATGGGCGAGCGCACGCCGCTGGCCGCGCTGGACGCGCCGGCGTCGGGCCGCATGGCGGTGGGCGAGGTGATCACCAACCTGCTGGCAGCGCCGGTCGAGCTGTCGCGCATCAAGCTGTCGGCCAACTGGATGGCGGCCTGCGGCGAGCCGGGCGAGGACGCCGCGCTCTACGCCACGGTCCGTGCGGTGGGCATGGACTTGTGCCCGGCACTGGGCATCGGCATCCCGGTCGGCAAGGACAGCCTGTCGATGCGCACCCGGTGGACCGACGCGGCCGGCCAAGCCCGGCAAGTCACCGCCCCGGTCAGCCTGATCGTCACCGGCTTCGCCACGTTGGCCGACGTGCGCGGCACCCTGACGCCGCAATTGCAGCCGGGTGACACCACGCTGATCCTGGTTGACCTGGGCCAGGGCCGGATGCGCATGGCCGGGTCGATGCTCGCGCAGGTCACCGGGCAGTTCGGCTGCCCATCGCAAGATCGCGTGCCCGACCTGGACGATCCCGCGATGCTCAAGGCGCTGGTGGCGGCGATCAACCAGCTGCGGGGCGAAGGCAAGCTGCTGGCCTACCACGACCGCAGCGACGGCGGCCTTTGGGCGACCGTCTGCGAAATGGCCTTTGCCGGGCAGAGGGGCGTCAGCCTGAACGTCGACCTGCTGGTCACCGAGGGTGATGGCATCAGCGACAGCCGGGCCGAAGTGGGTGATTCCAAGAACTGGGCCGGCCAGGTGGGCGCGCGGCGCCAGGAGCTGACCCTCAAGGCCTTGTTCAACGAGGAACTGGGCGTGGTGATCCAGGTGGCGCGTGCCGACCGCGATGCGGTGATGGCGGTGCTGCGCGGCCACGGCCTGTCGCGCCACAGCCATGTGGTGGGCCAAGCCAATGACCGCAGCGTGGTAGAGGTCTGGCGCGATGCCAAGGCCCGGTTCAGCGCCCCGCTGCGTGATCTGCAGCAGGCCTGGGACGAGGTGAGCTGGCGCATCGCCCGCCTGCGCGACAACCCGGCCTGTGCCGACAGCGAGCATGCGGCTGCAGGACAGCCTGGCGACCCGGGCCTGCACCAGCAGCTCAGCTTCGATCCGGCCGACAATATCGCCGCGCCTTACCTGAACCTGGCCAAGCCGAAGATGGCCATCCTGCGCGAGCAGGGCGTCAACTCACAGGTCGAGATGAGCTATGCCATGGCCCAGGCCGGCTTCGAGACCTTCGATCTGCACATGAGCGACCTGCAGGCCGGCCGTGCCCGGCTGAGCCAGTTCCAGGGCCTGGTGGCCTGTGGCGGCTTCAGCTATGGCGACACCCTGGGCGCCGGCGAGGGCTGGGCCCGGTCGATCCTGTTCAACCCGGCGCTGGCCGAGCAGTTCTCGGCCTTCTTCAGCCGGCCTGACACCCTGGCGCTGGGGGTTTGCAATGGCTGCCAGATGATGGCAGCCCTGTCGCCCATCATCCCCGGCACCCAGGCCTGGCCGCGCTTCACCCGCAACAAGAGCGAGCAGTTCGAGGCCCGCTTCAGCCTGGTGGAGGTGCTGGACAGCCCGTCGGCCTTCTTCACCGGCATGGCCGGCAGCCGGCTGCCGATCGCGGTGGCGCATGGCGAGGGGTTTGCCGATTTTTCGCAGCGGGGCCAGGCCGCACAGGTGTATCCGGCACTGCGCTTCGTGGACCACCAGGGCCAGGCCACCGAGGCCTACCCGGCCAACCCCAACGGCAGCCCCGGTGGCCTGACCGCTGTGACCACCGCCGACGGCCGCTTCACCGCGTTGATGCCGCACCCCGAACGGGTGTTCCGCAATCTGCAGATGAGCTGGACCACCGCAGAGGCGGCTGCGCCCGGCCCGTGGCTGCGCATGTTCGGCAATGCGCGGCGCTGGATGGATTGAGCTGCGGGGCCGGCTGGCGGGCCGGGTTGGAAGTCGGGTGCTGCCGGGGTGCCTGCCGACAGCCTGCGCCGATCTCAAGTGGCAGGGGGCGGCCCGCCGGCCCGCCCAAGCCAGGCGCGCCGGCCCAGCTTGCGCAGTTCACTGAACCACAGCACCCCACTGGCCATCACCATGCACAGGCCCCATTGCGCGGCTGACAGCGGCACGGTGCCGAAGGCCAGGTTCAGCAAGGGCAGGTGAATGACCGCGACCTGCAATCCGGCCGACACGGCGACAGCGCCCCACAGCCAGCGGTTCGAGAACAGACCGGTGAACGCCGACGCGGTTTCAGAGCGCGCGTTGAAACAATTGAACAGCTGGGCCAGCACCAACACCGTGAAGGCCGCCGTGCGCGCAAGTTCCAGCTTGTGCGGGCCGGGGCCCACCCAGGGCTGCATCGGCTCGAACAGCCCGCCGGGCAAGAACAGGTCCAGCGTCAGCACGGTCAGCACCGCCATCACCAGGCCGACCTCGACAATCTGCAGCCCCATGCGGGCATCGATGACGCGCTGGCCGCGGGGACGCGGTTTCCGGCGCATGACATCGTCGGTGATCGGGTCCACACCCATCGCCAGCGCGGGCCCGGTGTCGGTGACGAGGTTGATCCAGAGGATCTGCGTGGCCAGCAGCGGCAGCACCACGCCACCGCCCATGCCGGTGGCGCTGGCCGTCAGGCCGATGACCCCGGCGCCCACCACACCCAGGAACACCGTCAGCACTTCAGCGATGTTCGACGACAGCAGGTAGCGCAGGAACTTGCGGATGTTGTCCAGCACGCCGCGGCCCTCGCGCACCGCCTGCACGATGGTGGCGAAATTGTCGTCGGCCAGCACCATCCGGGCAGCTTCCTTGGTCACCTCGGTGCCCGCCACCCCCATCGCAATGCCGATGTCGGCGGCCTTCAATGCCGGCGCGTCGTTGACGCCGTCGCCGGTCATCGCCACCACCTTGCCGGTGGCTTGCAGCGCCTTGACGATGCGCAGCTTGTGCTTGGGGGCCACGCGGGCAAAGACCGAGGTCTGCTGCGCCGCGGCCGCGAAAGCCGCGTCATCCAGGGCATCCAGGTCTGCGCCCGTCAGCACCGGTGCGCCGGCGTCGACGATAGCGAGGTCGGCCGCGATCCGCGCGGCGGTGCGCGGGTGGTCGCCGGTGATCATGACCACTCGGATACCGGCCCGGCGCGCCTGGCCGATGGCCACTGCGGCCTCGGCCCGCGGCGGGTCGATGATGCCGACGGTGCCCAGGTAGGCCAGCCCCGTTTCCAGACCGGCCGCCTGATCGGCGTCCTTCGGGATCTGCGCGTCGGCGGCCAGGGTGCGACGTGCCACCGCCAGGGTCCGGAACGCCGCATCGGACATCGCGTCCACGTCGGCCAGGATGCGCGCTCGCGCCGTGTCGTCGAGTTCCACCAGGTCGCTGCCCTGCAAGCGCTGCGTGCAGTGCGCCAGCAGCACGTCGGGCGCCCCCTTGGTGAACAGCACATGCGCATCCTTGTCGGCGTGGTCCACCGCCAGGGTGGACATCATCTTGCGCTGCGAGGTGAAGGGGATCTCGCCCAGGCGCTGGTAGTGGTCCTGGCTCGCCTCGGCCTGACCGGCGTCGACCAGCTTTCGCGACGCCACCAGAAAGGCCGCCTCGGTCGGGTCGCCCAGCACAAGCCACGCACCGTCGTCGGCCTGCTGCAGGTGGGCGTTGCCCGCCTGGCTGCCGCCGCCCAGCACCGCCAGCAGTTCGTCGCGCAGGGGTCCGTCGGCCAGCGCGGCGCCGTCGCACTCGGCCCGACCCTCGGGCGCATAGCCGACGCCGGTGATGTCGATGCGTCCCGAGGCCGTCATCACACGCTGGATCGTCATCTCGCCACGCGTCAAGGTGCCGGTCTTGTCCGATGCGATCACCGACGCCGAGCCCAGCGTCTCCACTGCGGCCAGCTGCTTGACGATGGCGTTGTGGCTGGCCATGCGGCGCACGCCCATGGCCAGCACCAGTGACAGGATGGCCGGCAAGCCCTCCGGCACGGCCGCCACTGCCAGTGACACGCCCAGCAGCAGCACCTTCACCACGTCGGCCACGCCCTGGATGTCAGAAATCAGCAGGATCGCGGCCACCACCGCTGCGGCCAGGACCAGCGCCCCCAGGCCCAGCACCTTGCCCAGGTAGGCGATCTCGCCTTGCAGCGGTGTCGGCGTGTCGGGCGTGGTGTCCAGCAGCGTGGCGATGCCCCCTATCTCGGTGGCCATGCCGGTGGCAGTGACGACGGCTCGGCCGGTGCCCTGCGCCACGGCCGTGCCCTTGAAGACCATGTTCAGCCGGTCACCCAGCGGCGCCGGCGCGGGCAGCGGCGCGTCATCCTTCAGTACCGCCTCGCTCTCGCCAGTCAAGGACGCCTCCAGCATGCGCAGTGCGGCGGCTTGCGTCAGGCGCGCATCGGCGCCCACCGCATCGCCTTCGGCCAGCACCAGCAGGTCGCCCCGGACCAGTTCGGCGCTCGGCACACGCGTCACCGCACCCCCGCGCAGCACCGCCGAGGTGGCGGTGGTCAGCTTCGCCAGCGCCGCCACGGCCTGCGCCGCCTTGGTCTCCTGCAGCCAGCCCATCACCGCGTTCGCCGCCACCACGGCAGCGATGACGATGGCGTCCAGCGGCCAGCCGGCCACACCCTCTGCAGCCTCGTGACCCCTTTCGAACCACCAGGCCAGCAGGGCGATCGCCGCCGCCGCACCCAGCAAGTAGACCAAGGGGTCCTGCAACTGCGCCAAGGCGCGGCGCCAGGCCGGCACGGGGGGCAGGGCGCGCAGTTCATTGCGTCCGTCGGCCTGCAGCCGCCTGGCGGCCTCGTCGGGGCTGAGGCCCTGCTGCAGGTCGGTGCCCAGGGCCCCGGCCAGCGCGTCGACGGCGGTCAGCGACGGGTCGCCCGGAGGCGGCCGATCAAGCCCGGCCAGCGCGGCCATCACAGCGCCCTGCGCAGAAGGCCTGCAGCGGGGCGGGTGAGGCAGCGTGGGATGAAGCGGTTGGCAGAACGCTTACCTGGCATGCTCATGCCCGGCCCCGCCAACGCCAGTCGCGCACCTCGGGCAGGTCGTCGCCATGCTCGGCTATGTGGCGCTTGTGGCGCTCTATGCGGGTCCAGTAGCGCGCCGTGGCTTGGTCCAGCCCGCCCGCCAGCCGGGGAATGCGCCGCACCGCGTCCAGCGCCAACTGGAAACGGTCGAGGTTGTTCAAGACCACCATGTCGAAGGGGGTGGTGGTGGTGCCTTCCTCCTTGAATCCGCGCACATGGAGCTTGGCGTGGTTGTGCCGGCGGTAGGTCAAACGGTGCACCAGCGAAGGGTAGCCGTGGAAGGCGAAGATCACCGGCCGGTCGGTGGTGAACAGGGCATCGAAGTCGCGGTCGTCCAGGCCGTGCGGGTGTTCAGACTGCGGCTGCAGTGCCATCAGGTCGACGACATTGACGACGCGGATGCAGATGTCGGGCACGTCCTCGCGCAGCAGCATCACCGCCGCCAGGCACTCCAACGTCGGCACGTCACCGGCACAGGCCATCACGACGTCGGGCCCCAGGTCGCTGGCGGCGTCCTCGGTGCCGGCCCAGGCCCACACACCGGCGCCCGCCGCGCAGTGGCGCACGGCCGCGTCCAGGTCCAACCACTGCCATGAGGGCTGCTTGCCGGCCACGATCACGTTCACACAGTGACGGCTGCGCAGGCAATGGTCGGCCACCGAGAGCAGGCAGTTCGCGTCGGGCGGCAGGTAGATGCGCACCACATCGGGCGACTTGTTGGCCACATGGTCCATGAAGCCCGGGTCCTGGTGCGACAGGCCGTTGTGGTCCTGCCGCCAGACATGGGACGTGAGCAGAATGTTCAGCGACGCGATCGGCGCGCGCCAGGGGATCTTCCGGCTCACCTTCAGCCATTTGGCGTGCTGGTTGAACATCGAGTCAATGATGTGGATGAAGGCTTCGTAGCACGAGAACAGGCCGTGGCGCCCGGTCAGCAGATAGCCTTCGAGCCAGCCTTCGCAGAGGTGTTCGCTCAGCACCTCCATCACCCGGCCGTCGACACTGAGATGGGTGTCGTTGTCCAAGGTCTCGGCCATCCAGGCCTTGCCCGAAACTTCGTATACCGGGTCGAGCCGGTTGGACGCGGTTTCGTCCGGACCGAAGAGGCGGAAGTTCGCGGACGCCAGATTCAGCCGCATCACCTCGCGCAGAAAGCCACCCAGCACCCGTGTGGCTTCGGCATCGACGCTGCCAGCGGCGGACACGGCGACGGCGTGCTCCTGCAGGCGCGGCATCACCAGGGCTTTGAGCAACTGGCCGCCGTTGGCGTGCGGGTTGAAGCTCATCCGGCGCCGGCCGGTGGGCGCCAGCGCGGCGAACTCTTCGCGGAACTGGCCCGCGTCGTCGAACAATTCCCGGGGCCGGTAACTCTGCAGCCAGGCTTCGAGCTGCTGCACATGTTCAGGCAGGGTGAACTTGCTGATCGGCACCTGGTGGGCGCGCCAGGTGCCCTCGACCGCCAGGCCGTCCACGACCTTCGGCCCGGTCCAGCCCTTGGGCGTGTCGAGAACGATCATCGGCCAGCGCGGTCGCGCCAGCCCTGCCTTCGCATCCGGGGCGCGCGCCGCAGCCTGGATGCGCTGGATGTGCGCCAGGGCCTTGTCCAGCGTGCCGGCCAGGCTCTGGTGCACCAGGGCCGGGTCATCGCCGGCGACGAAATGCGGCTCGTAGCCATGCGAATGCATGCGCTCGAACAGCTCGGCGCGGCCGATGCGCGCCAGCACGGTCGGGTTGGCGATCTTGTAGCCATTGAGGTGCAGGATCGGCAGCACGGCACCGTCGCGCGCCGGGTTGAGGAACTTGTTCGAGTCCCAGCTCGCCGCCAGTGGCCCGGTCTCAGCCTCGCCGTCACCGACGATGCAGGCCACCACCAGACCCGGATTGTCGAAGGCGGCGCCGTAGGCGTGCGCCAGTGAATAGCCCAGTTCGCCGCCCTCGTGGATCGAGCCCGGGGTTTCAGGCGCCACATGGCTGGGGATGCCGCCCGGCCACGAGAACTGGCGGAACAGCCGCCGCATGCCACTGCGGTCGCGTTCGATGGCGGGGTAGTGCTCGGTGTAGGCACCCTCGAGGTAGGTATTGGCGACGATGCCCGGCCCGCCGTGGCCTGGGCCGACGATGAGCAGCATGTTCAGCTCATTGGCCTTGATCAGCCGGTTCAGGTGCACATACAGCAGGTTCAAGCCCGGTGTCGTGCCCCAGTGCCCGAGCAGCCGCCGCTTGATGTGATGCAGCGTCAGTGGTGTCTCGAGCAGCGGGTTGTCCTGCAGGTAGATCTGCCCGACCGACAGGTAGTTGGCGGCGCGCCACCAAGCATGCATCTTGTACAGCAGGTCGGGTGCGAGGGTGTCGAGCATCGGGGCTCCGGAAATGGGCGATCCGGCGAGGGGATCACGGTTCACGGCAGGTGGTCTGTGCGCTGGCGGACCCATGCCGGCGATCGCGCCTGGTGCGCAGGCACCCCAGGCCGCCATCGTTACGCTCGGGTCGCCGGTGCTGGCGTGTCGCCCGACCCGCCGGCCCGGCCGGTGCAGGCCGCTGTCCGCCCCGCGCTGGCCTGGGTCCCCGCCGCGGGCCGCGCCTTGGCTATGCTGTGGCCATGCCGACATCGAAAACACTTTGCCATGCCCTCGGGGTGGTGGTGCGCCTGGCCTGTGCCATGACGCCCGGCGCCGCGCTGGCCCAGGACGAAGTGCCATTCATCACCACCCCCGACCGGGTGACGCTGGCGATGCTGACGCTGGCCGGCGTGGGCCAGGCCGATCATGTGCTCGACCTGGGGTCGGGTGACGGCCGCATCGTCATCACCGCAGCCCGGCGCTTCGGCGCCAGTGGCCTGGGCGTCGAGATCGTGCCCGACCTGGTGCAGCGCAGCCGGGCGTCCGCGCAGGCGGCCGGTGTGGCAGACCGCGTGGCCTTCCTGGCACAAGACCTGTTCCAGACCGACCTGTCACCCGCCACGGTGGTGACGATGTACCTGCTGCCCGAGGTCAACCTGCAGCTGCGGCCGCGCCTGCTCGCCCTGAAACCCGGTACCCGCATCGTTTCTCATGACTGGGACATGGGCGACTGGCAGCCCGACCGCAGCCAGACGCTGGAGGTACCCGAGAAGGCCATCGGTCGCGAAAAGCGATCCAAGATACACCTCTGGGTAGTGCCGGCGTGGGTGCAGGGTCTGTGGTGCGGCCCGGGCGTGGAATTGGCGATCAGCCAGCGTTTTCAAGCCTTCTCGGCCACCTTCAGCATCGCCAGCGCGCCGGCCGGCCCGGCCTTGCCCGTGACGCCGACCCTGGTTGTCGATGGCCGGCTTGACGGCGCCCGGCTGCAGGCCAACGGCCTGTTGGCTGAGGCCGATCCCGGTGCGTTGCAGATGGTCCGTTTGCCAGGCGCGGCGGCGCGCTGGGCCGGGCAGCGTTTCGTGGCGGCCCAGACCGGCCGCTGCCCGGCCTGAAATCAAGCGCCCTGGGGCGTGGCCCCGCTGGCCTGATTCAGCGCCGCCAGCAGCTGGTAGCTGCGCAGCCTGGCGGGATGGTCGTGCACCGCACCTGCAACGATGAACTCGTCAGCCTGGGTGCGCGCCTGCAGCGCCTGCAATTGCTGCGCCACGCTGGCCGGCGAGCCGGTGGCCGACGCGCTGAGCATGCGCGCCACGCCGGCTTTCTCACGCGGGTTCCACAGCGAATCCATCAGCGCCGGGTCGATGGGCCGCGGCAAGGGGCCGCGCACCCCACGCTGCATGCCCAGAAAGCGCTGCTGGATCGAGGTGAACAGCCAGGCCGCCTCATCATCGGTATCGGCCGCCACCACGTTGATGCCGACCATCGCATACGGCCTGGGCCAGTCGGCCGACGGCCGGTAACTGCTGCGGTAGATCTCGAGGGCCTGCAGCAGGTAGTCGGGCGCAAAGTGCGAGGCGAAGGCGAAGGGCAGGCCCAGGTAGGCCGCCAGCTGGGCGCTGTACAGGCTCGAGCCCAGCAGCCAGATCGGCACCTGGGTGCCGATGCCCGGGATGGCCCGCACCGCCGGTTCTGCCTGGCCGGGCTGCGGCGCGGCCAGGTAGCCCTGCAGCTCGATCACATCCTGCGGGAAGGCGTCTTCGCTTTCGGTGGCCAGGTGGCGGCGCAGCGCCCGGGCGGTGAGCTGGTCGGTGCCGGGTGCGCGGCCCAGGCCCAGGTCGATACGGCCCGGGTAGAGCGTGGCCAGGGTGCCGAACTGCTCGGCCACCACCAGCGGCGCATGGTTGGGCAACATCACACCACCCGAGCCGACACGGATCGTGCGGGTGCCGCCTGCCACATGGCCGACCAGCACGGCGGTGGCCGAACAGGCCACGCCGTCCATATTGTGGTGTTCTGCCAGCCAATAGCGGCGGTAGCCCCAGGCTTCGGCGTGGCGGGCCAGATCCAGGGTGTGACGCAGCGACGTGGCCACATCGCTGCCCTCGACGATGGGGGCGAGGTCTAGCACGGACAAGGGGGTCATACGGCGCATGATGCCGTCCCCGGGCCCGCCGTGCTGGCGTCGGGTCTTGCGCCAGCGCAAGCCATCGGGCGCTTGCCGCAACATGGGCGACACACCCGGGCGTCATCATGGGCCACGCCGCCGGGTCTGATGCAACGGTTCTGAGGAGCATGCGATGAGGGTGTTGGAGATGATTGGGCTGCGCACCGCAGCCGCCCTGGGGGTGATGCTGCTGCTCGGGGCCTGCCAGGCCCAGATCGGCGCGGCTGCGCCCGCCACCGACGAAGCGGCGCTGCTGGCACGCATCGAAGGCGCAGTGGGCGAGGCGCGCTGCAGCAGCGATGCCCAGTGCCGCACGCTGCCGATCGGCGAGAAGCCCTGCGGCGGGCCTGAGCGCTGGATGCCCTGGTCGATCGCCAGCCCCCAGGCCGACCCATTGCCCGCTTGGGCCGATAAGCTGGCGGCGCTGGCACGCCAACGCAACCAGCGCAGCGGCAGGGTCAGCAATTGCCAGTTTCAGCCTGATCCGGGCGCGATCTGCCAGGCCCAGCGCTGCGTGGTGCGGGCGCCCTCGCAGACACCCCTGTTGACGCGTTAATCAGGCGGCCAGCAGGCGCGCGGCTGCGGCGTCGATGCTGGCCTTCAGCTCGGCGTAGCTGCGGTTGACCGGGTACTGCGGGAACTGCGCCACGATGGATTCGGGCGGGTGGATGAAAAACCCCGCATCGGCCGCACCCAGCATGCCGGTGTCGTTGTACGAATCGCCGGCGGCGATCACCTGGTAGTTCAGGCCCTTGAGCGCATTCACCGCATGCGCCTTCTGGTTGGGCTGGCGCAGCCTGTAGTCGGCCACGAAGCCCTGGGCGTCGATCACCAGCTTGTGGCAGAACAGGGTGGGGCGGCCCAGCTGTCGCATCATCGGGTCGGCAAACTCGTAGAAGGTGTCCGACAGGATGATCACCTGGAAACGGCTGCGCAGCTCGTCCAGAAAATCCTTGGCACCGTCCATCGGGGCCATGCCGCCGATCACCGCCTGGATGTCGGCCAGCTTCAGGCCATGCTGCCTGAGCAGGGCCAGCCGGTAGCGCATCAGTTGGTCGTAGTCAGGCTCCTCGCGGGTGGTGCGGCGGAACTCGGGGATGCCGGTGCGTTCGGCAAAGGCAATCCAGATTTCGGGGATCAAAACGCCTTCGAGATCGAGGCAGACGACTTGCATGGGCGAAGGCTCCAGAGGGCGGCGGGGGCGAAGGCGCGGCATCGTAACCGAGCGCCGCGCGCGCGGCCCCAGGCCTGCGCCGGTCACCCAGGTGTCAGGCCGGGCCGATGGGTCGGACCAGACGCCGCGCCTGCGCCGCCCGGACGCGGCTGGGTGGCGGCGTCGAAGCGGGCCAGATACTCCGGCCGCTCGGTGCCGAACCAGCGGTCGCACCAGGTGAACCACAGACCGTAGTTGCCGCTTGCGGTCTCGTGGTGCAGGTGGTGGTGGGTGGTGGTTGTGAAATGGCGGCCCAGCCAATGCAGGACAAAGCCGCGCGGCATCGTCTCGACCGCCGCATGGCCATGGGCATTGCGCAGGATCTGGTGCATGCCGAACAGCACGATCACCCAGTAGTGCAGGGGCAGCACCAGCAAGGCGATGGGCGTGACCCCCACGTTGATCAGGGCTTCGACCGGGTGGAAGGCATAGGCGGCCCAGGGCGAGGGGTTGCGCGAGCGGTGGTGCACGCCGTGGAAGCGCCGGAACATCGCCGGCGAGTGCAGCCAGCGGTGGGTGAAATAAAAATAGACGTCGTGCCAGACGATCATCACCGGCAGGCTCAACAGCAACCAGGCCCAGCCATACCGGGCCGGTTCTTTGTAGACCACCATGTGGCCCGAGAACACCATCGCGGTGATCGCCAGCCCGGCGCCGGCAAATATCGCCATCGAGCTGAGCGAGTAGATCATCTCGCGGCGAACGTCGCGGGCGGTGGGCCAGCCGGCAATCAGCCGATGGGCCAGGCGGCGGCGCAGCAGCACATGCAGCAGCGCCCACACCAGCAGCGCGCCCAGCAGGTAGCGCACGAACTCCTTGGTGAAGCTGCCCAGGTAGACCTGGGTCAGGCGTCGCCACATATCGGCATCGGTCCAGAGAAACTGCAGGCTGTGGAGGAGGGTGTCCATGGCAAATCGGCGGAGTCTTGGCGCATTCTCGCCCAGGCCGGCGCCGCCCACCTTGCCCGCATGGCGGTCGGCAGTGCCCGCGCCCCGCCGTGCCTGGCGCTCAGTGCTTCACTCGCCACTGCCCAGCTGCACCGCCTGCTTGCGCTTGCTGCCGTTGCGCCACAGCGAGAGGGTCAGGTTCTCGCCGGCTTGGTGCTTCTCCAGCACCGTGAGCATGTCATCCAGGCTGCTGACCGGCTCGTCATTGATCGCAGTGATCACATCACCCGGCACGATGCTGCCGTCGCGGGCCCGGCTGTAGGCCTGCAGGCCGGCGCGGGCGGCCGGGCCGCCGGGGCTGACCTGCACCAGGGCCACACCCTCGGGTGCGCGCAGGGCGCGGCGCAGGCCGTCGTTGGCCGACGCCACGCCCAGCGTCGGCCGGGTGATGCGGCCGTCGCGGATCAGCCGCGGCACGATGCGGTTGACCTCGTCGACCGGTATGGCAAAGCCGATGCCCGCGCTGGCGCCCGACGGGCTGTAGATCGCGGTGTTGACGCCGATCAGCCGGCCGGCCGAATCGAGCAAGGGGCCCCCCGAATTGCCGGGGTTGATGGCCGCGTCGGTCTGGATCACGCCCCGGATCGTGCGCTGGTTGGCCGAGTCGATCTCGCGGTTCAGCGCGCTGACGATGCCGGTGGTCAGGGTCTGGTCCAGGCCAAAGGGGTTGCCGATGGCAAACACCTTCTGGCCCACCTGCAGGTCGCGGCTGCTGCCTATGGGGATGGCAGGCAGTTTGTCGCGCGGCGCGTTGATCTTCAGCACCGCCAGGTCGCGGTCGGCAAAGGCGCCCACCAGCGTGGCCGGCCAGCTGCTCTGGTCGGCCAGCGTGACGCGGGCGCCGCTGCCCTCCTGGATCACATGGAAATTGGTGACGACATGGCCGCCGTTGTCCCAGACAAAGCCCGTGCCGGTGCCGCGCGCCACCTGCTGCACGCTGCGGTTGAAGAAGTCGCGCTCGGTGGCCAGGGTGGTGATGTGCACCACCGACGGTGACAGCCGCTTGAACACCTCGATATTGGCCAGTTCCTCGGCGCCGAGCGTGCCGCGCGGGCTGGTGGCCCGCGGCGCGGGGTCGGCGCGCTGGGGCTGCGCCGATGCCGGTCCGGCGAGCGCGGCGGCCAGCAGCATGGGTGGGCCGATCCGCCGGGCCAGGCCAGTACGGGGTTGGGGGCGGGCGGTCGGGTGGTGCATGGCAGTGCGGTGGCGGTGGCGGTGGCGGTGGCTGGAAGGCTCGATCATAGGCAGGCCGGGTCGGGCGATATGCTCGACCCCATGACCCTGCACCCCCTGCCACGCCGCAACGCCGCCGAGCAAGGCCGGCTCGACGCCGCACTGACCGACCTGATCGAGCACCGCATGACCTTCAACCAGCTGCTCGGGCTGAAGGTGCAGCAGCTGCAGCCGCAACTCACCCTGCGCTTCGACATGCGCCCCGAACTGGTGGGCCACGACCACTACGGCCGCCTGCACGGCGGCGTGATTTCGGCGGTGCTGGACGCCCTGGGCGGCAGCGCCCTGATGGTGGCGATGGGTGAGAGGCATCCGCACGAAAGCTGCGAGCAGGTGATGCACCGCTACCTGAAGGTAGGCACCATCGATCTGCGGGTGGATTTCTTGCGGCCCGGTCTGGGCAAGTATTTCCTGGCCACGGCCGAAATCACCCGCCTGGGCGGGCGCGTCGGGTCGACCCAGATGCGCCTGCACAGCGACCAGGGCGATCTCATCGCCACCGCCGGCGGCGCCTACATCGTGAGCTGACGGGCGCGGTCTGCCGCAATCTGACCGTTCACCGGCCTCAAGCCGGCGGGCGAGTGGCCGAAATGGCTGCATGAGCGCCGTTCAGCCACCCCTACACCGCAGTACATCCGCCGCGCAGCTTGTTGCACCGGAGCGCCCGCCATGTTGAGCGACAGCGCGGCGGTCTTGCGCAGCCAGCGCCTGTTCGTGGTGCTGGGCAGTGGCCTGAGCGCCGCGCTGGGCGGGGCCGGCGTCGGCGTGGCGCTGTTTGCGCCGGGGCCTGTCTGGCCGGCCGTCGCCCTGGCCGGCCTGGGAGCGGTGGCCGGTGCG
>JAYUQJ010000028.1:0-5809 GCA_043756825.1 Betaproteobacteria bacterium
GGTGCTGCACGACATCATCAACAACCACCACGCGCACAAGGCGATCGACAAGGGCGCCGATGGCCTGATCGCGGTGGCCGCGGGCGCCGGTGGGCACGCTGGCACCAAGAGCCCGTTTGCGCTGATCCAGGAGATCCGCCAGTGGTTCGACGGCCCGTTGGCGCTCTCAGGCAGCATCGCCACCGGCGACGCCGTGCTGGCCGCGCTGGCCATGGGCGCCGACTTTGCCTACATCGGCTCGGCCTTCATCGCCACCGTTGAGGCCCGCGCCATCGACGCCCACAAGCAGGCCATCGTCGACGCCAATTCCGACGACATCGTCTACAGCAACCTGTTCACCGGCGTGCACGGCAACTACCTCAAGCCGTCGATCCGCAATGCCGGCCTCGACCCCGACAACCTGCCGGTCAGCGACGTCAGCAAGATGAACTTCGGCAATGTTGATGGCGGTGGTGCCAAGAAGGCCTGGAAGGACATCTGGGGCTGCGGCCAGGGCATCGGCGCGGTCGACAGGGTGCGCAGCACCGCCGATTTTGTCGGCCAGTTGAAGGCCCAGTACGAAGCAGCACGCAAGCGCCTGAGCCTGCCGATGCTGGCCACCGCTTGAGGGCTGCCACGGTGACGAATGCGCTGCGACGCCAGGTTCTCCGCAACGCGCGGCCCTTCGACAGCGCGCGCGGCACGGTCGGGCCAGTCTCGCAGATCGTCATCGAGGGCGGCCGCATCGCGGCGTTGACGGCCGAGCCGGTGCAGGTCGACGACGCCCACACCATCGACGCCGGTGGCCGGGTGGTGCTGCCGGGCCTGATCGATGCTCATGTGCACGTGGTGGCGGCGTCGCACGATCTGACGGCCAACGGCCTGCAGCCGCCGTCGCTGATCACCGCGCAGGCCAGCGCCATTCTTCGCGGCATGCTGCACCGTGGTTTCACCACGGTGCGCGACGCGGCCGGTGCCGATTTCGGCCTGCAGGAAGCGGTGTCGCGTGGCCTGTTCGAAGGGCCGCGGCTCTACATCGCCGGCTTTCCGGTCTGCCAAACCGGCGGCCATGCCGACATGCGGCCCAAGGGCGTTCGCACGCGTGAGATGTTTTGCAGCTGCGCCGGGCTGGGCCTGATCGGTGCCATTGCCGACGGCGTGGGCGAGGTGCGCCGCGCGGTGCGCGAGCAGGTGCGCAACGGCGCCAACCAGATCAAGATCATGGCCGGCGGCGGCATCAGCAGCCCGACCGATCCGCTTGAAGGCACCCAGTTCTCGATCGACGAGCTGCGCGCCGCCTGCGAAGAGGCCGAGGCCGCCAACCTTTACGCGATGGCCCATGCCTATTCGCCGCGCGCGGTCACCCGGGCGGTCCAGGCGGGGGTGCGGTCGATCGAGCATGGCAACCTGATCGACGAGGCCAGCGCGCGGGTGATGAAGGCCCATGGTGCCTACCTGGTGCCCACGCTGTCGACCTATGCGGCACTGGCCGACGAGGGCGCGCGCCTGGGCTGGTCGGCCGAGATGCTGGACAAGCTGGCCCGGGTGCAGCACCGTGGTGTCGAGGCGGTGCGCATCGCCCTGGCCGAGGGCGTGCCGGTGGTCTTCGGCACCGACCTGCTGGGCCATATGCACGACCGTCAATCGGGCGAGTTCGACCTGCGGCTGCAGGCCATGGGCCCGGTGCAGGCGCTGCAGAGCGCCACCATCCAGGCCGCGCGGCTGATGCGCCTGGAGGGCCAGATCGGCGAACTGGTGCCCGGCGCCTGGGCCGACCTGCTGCTGGTCGACGGCGACCCCCGCAGCAGCCTGGCGATGCTGACCGCCCCCGAGACCGGCATCCGCCTGCTGATGCAGGGCGGGCGCACGGTGCGCCACAGTCTGTGAAGCAAGCCCTGGAGACTGCACCATGAATCACCCGTCCGGCCTGACCTCGGACCTTGACGCGGTGCTTGACAGCAGCCGCCTGGCCGCGTTGATCGATACCGCTGCGGCAGCCGCCGAAGGCCGCGTGATCGCCTGGCGGCGCGACCTGCACCAGCACCCCGAGCTGGGCAACCGCGAATTTCGCACCGCGGCGCTGGTGGCCCAGCACCTGCGCAGCCTGGGCCTGGACGAGGTGCGCACCGGCGTGGCCCACACCGGCGTGGTCGGCCTGCTCAAAGGCGGCCTGCCCGGCCCGGTGGTGGCGCTGCGTGCCGACATGGACGCGCTGCCGGTGGCAGAGGAGGTCGATCTGCCCTTTGCGTCCAAGGTGCGCGCCGAGTGGAACGGCGAGCAGGTGGGGGTGATGCATGCCTGCGGCCACGATGCCCACACCGCCATCCTGATGGGTGTGGCCGAGGTGCTGGCCGGCCTGCGCGGCCAGCTGCGCGGGTCGGTGAAATTTCTGTTCCAGCCGGCCGAGGAGCTGCCTCCCGAGGGCGAGGACGGCGGCGCCAAGATGATGATCGCCGAGGGAGCGATGGAGAACCCATCGGCCGTGGCGGTGTTCGGCCTGCATGTCACCTCGCGCCTGCCGCTGGGTGTGATCGGCTACCGGCCTGGCCCGGTGATGGCCAGCGCAGACAGCCTGAAGATCACGGTGCAGGGCCGCCAGACCCACGGCGCGATGCCCTGGTTCGGCGTCGACCCCATCGTTACCTCGGCGCAAGTGATCCTGGGGCTGCAGACGGTGGTCAGCCGCCAGACCGACCTGACCCGGGAGCCCGCGGTGGTGACCATCGGCACCATCAAGGGCGGCTTGCGCGAAAACATCATCCCGGATTCGGTGGAGATGCGCGGCACGATCCGCAGCTTCGATGAGGGCATGCGCGATGAGATCCACGAGCGCGTCACTACCCTGGCCGAGGCCATTGCCCGCGGCTCGCGCGCCGGCTGTACCGTGTGCATCCGCAAGAATTACCCCGTCACCATCAACGATCCGGCGTTGACCCAGGCGATGCTGCCCACCTTGCGCCGGGTGGCCGGCGCGGCCCAGGTGCAGCTGGTGCCCAAGGTGATGGGGTCGGAGGATTTCTCCTTTTTTCAACGGGTGGTGCCGGGGCTGTTCATCTTTCTCGGGGTGGTGCCGCCGGGCACGTCCACCCATGACGCCGCGCCCAACCACTCACCGCGCTTCTTCATCGATGAGCGCAGCCTGGTGCTGGGCGTGCGGGCCCTGGCCCAGCTGGCCTGCGACCACCTCGACAGCCAGGCCGGGGCGGGCTGAGCGCCGGACTTGACCATGAGAAAGGGGCCCGACGGGCCCCTTTTGCGGTCTGGCCCAGGCCGCACCGGCCTGGGCTCGTACTCCGACCCATAAGTTTCGGAACATGATGAAAACGATGGATTCGTTTGCCAGGCTAGGCGCAAACCACAGCCATAGCTTTTGCTATGGCGAGGATTTGCAACGACGCATGGCGGACGAAGACACATTTTCATGTTTCGAAATTTGTGGGTCGGAGTACTAGTGCTTCACTTCATCGACGTGAAGCGCGCCGCCGGCCGGTCGTCGGCGCGGTGCAGCGTGGTGACGCTGGCCTTCATCGCCCAGGGCCGCAACTGGTGGTGCAGCGGCACATAGAGGTGCTCGTCGCGGGTGCGCATCAGGGCTTCGCGGATCAGCGCATTGCGCTTGGCCACGTCGGTCTCGGTCTTCATCGCATCCACCAATTGGTCCACCTTGGCATCGCTGACGCGGCCGAAGTTGAAGTTGCCGTCGGCCCCGCTGGTGCGAGTGCGCACCAGCGACTGCAGCGAGTACTGCGCATCGAAGGTGGCCACGCCCCAGCCCAGCAAGTAGGCCGAGCTGTCGAAGTTCTGCACCTTCTGGATGAAGGTGGCCATGCCCTCGGCCGCCAGCTTGACCTTCAGCCCGGCACGGGCCCACATCGACACCAGGTTCTGGCAGATCTCCTCGTCATTGACATAGCGGTTGTTGGGGCAATTCAGCTGGAACTCGAAACCATTCGGATAGCCCGCCTCGGCCAGCAGCTTCTTGGCTTTGTCCACGTCGGGCTTGAGCACCAGGTCGATGTCAGCGGTGTGCCCGTTGACCCCGGGTGCCACCAGGATGCCGGCCGGCAGGGACAGGCCCCGCATGGTGGCGCGCTTGATCGCCTCGCGGTCGACCGCCAGGTTCAGGGCCTCGCGCACGCGCTTGTCCTTGAACGGGTTCTTGCCCTTCACGTCGCTGTATTTCAGCTCGGGGCTGAACTGGTCCAGGGCGATGAATATCGTGCGCACCTCATGGCCATCCACCACCTTGAGCTTGTTGTCGCCGCGCAGCCGGGTCACGTCCTGGGTCGGCAGATCGGTCACCATGTCGACGTCGCCCGACAGCAGGGCTGCGATCCGGGTGCTGTCGGACTTGATCGGGTTGTAGACCACCTCGGTCACATTGCTGGCATTGGCCTTGTCCCACCAGTCGGCATGGGCCACCAGGGTCACCCGCTGGTCAGGGGTCCAGCCCGTGATCTTGTAGCCGCCGGTGCCATTGACATTGCGCGAGGCAAAGTTTTCTTCCTTGGCCTTGTAGTCCTGCACATTGGCGGTCTTGTTTTTGTCTGCCCAGATCTTGCTCATGATGAAGAAGTCGCCGATGTTGCGCAGCAACAGCGGGTTCGGGCCCGCCAGCATGAAGTCGACAGTGTGATCGTCGACCTTCTTGACATCGGCAATGCCCGACACGTAGATCGACATCGTGCCCTGCGGCTGCTTGATGCGGCCGAAGGAGAAGACCACGTCGTCGGCGGTGAAGGGCGAGCCATCGTGAAACCTGACGCCCTTGCGCAGGTCGAAGCGCATCTGGGTCGGGCTGATCTGGGTCCACTTCGTGGCCAGGGCCGGCTCGGGCTCGTATTTGGCGTTGTAGCGCGTCAGGCCCTCGTAGGCATGCTGCAGGATCGCATTGGTGGTCGCATGGTTCTGCGAATGGGGGTCGAGCGTGAGGATGTCGTTCTGGGCGGCCCAGCGCAGGGTATTGGCCTGGACTGGCGCCAGGGCCAGTCCGGCCAGCAGGGCTAGGCTGCCCAAGGCGGTGTGCAGTTTCATCGGAGGCTCCGAAGTATTCGAAGTCACGGATGCTAGCCCTGGCTGGGACGCCTACCCTACCGGATGTTCCCCAGGGTGGCGGCGCTCAGCCTGGTTCAGGGTCGGGCGGCGGGTCGGTGTCGACCTCGGCATCGCAGTCACAGCCCGCCCCGGCCGCAATCCAGCGCCGCGCCAGCGCCTGCAGGGGCCGGCCCAGCGCGGCCGGCAGGCCTGGCCACAGGTCCGACGGCTGGCTCACCATGGCGCAGTGGTAGCGCTGGGCGCCATCATCCCAGCGCAGCGCATCGCAGGCACCATGGCGCCGGCCGCTGATCAGCACGCCCAGCGGGCAGGGCTGCCAGGCACAGCACAGGCCACAGCCATTGCAGGCCGCGCCGACCGCGGGTTTGGCGGGTGCGGCGGGATGCAGGTAGATCAAGGTGGTGACCATGAAGGCCGGAGTTTGTCGGTTTAGCGGGGCCTTTTGTCAGTGAAACAGAAGGCTGCACGATGTCTAATCCCGCAGCGGGTGTGACATCGGGGGTGTTACATTGCGCGCCAAGCAGTAACCCAGGTCCTTTCCGTGCCCCTTGCTGGTCGATTTTTTCGTCCATGTCAGTCAGCAAGGCGGGTCGCTAATCCGCCAACCGGCCAAGCCGAGCCGCGGAAGGTTTTTAACCCATCGAAGCCTCGGAAACCGGGGTAAAAGGTGACAGCGCGATGATGCAGCAACACAGGTCCAACTCGTACCTGTTCGGGGGCAACGCCCCTTATGTCGAAGAGCTCTACGAAGCCTATCTCGACAACCCTGGCAGCG
>JAYUQJ010000029.1:0-5788 GCA_043756825.1 Betaproteobacteria bacterium
GCCGGCCGGTGGTGCCCGAGGTGTAGAGGATCACGGCGGTGTCGTGTTCGCGCGCCGGCAGCAGGGCCGGCGGGTCGGCCGCCGGCAGGCCGGCCAGCGCCTCGGCGGCCAGGCGCAGCCGCAGCGCGGGGGCCTCGTCGGGCAGGGGCAGCCGGTCGGCCAGGGCCGCGTCGAAGACGATGCCGCAGGCGCCGCATTGCTGGGCGATATAGGCCAGGCCGGGGCGCTGCTCGCGCACCCCGACCGGCACCGCGATCGCGCCCAGGCGCTGCAGGGCCAGCAAGACCAGCAGGAACTCGGGCCGGTTGCCCAGCAACATCACCACCCGGTCGCCGGCCTGCAGGCCCTGCGCGGCGAGTTGCCCGGCCAGCCGGGCAGACTGCGCGGCCAGGGTGTCGTAGCGCCAGCGCCGGCCTTCGAACACCATCGCATCCTGGGCCGGGCACTGCCGGGCCGATTGCTCGAACATCGCCCACAGCGACACCGGCCGGTCGGCGAAGCAGCGCACCAGGCGGTCGCCGTGGTGGGCTTCGATGCGCAGGGCCGGCACCGGGTAGCCGGCCCACGGGCCGCTGCTGGCGTCGGGCACTTGCGGCATGCGGGTGCTCAGGTGCTGAGGTGCTGAGGTGCTAGGTCGCTGAGGCGCCGGCGCTGCCGGGCTGCCCCAGCATCTGCCGGGCATACAGCTTCTGCATGCCGCCGAGCCAGCGGTCGTAGTCCTGCGCCTTGGCGCGAAAGTACTCGCGCACCACAGGGTGGGGCAGCACCAGAAAGGTCTCGTCGCGCATCGCGTCCACCACGTCGGCGGCCACCTGGGCGGGCAGCAGCAGGCCGTCCACCCCGGCCGACCCACCGTCGCCGGTGACCATGCCGGTCTTCACCGCCTGCGGGCACAGGCAGGACACCCGCAGGCCGCGCCGGCCATAGGCCACCCGCAACCATTCGGCAAAGGCCAGCGCGGCGTGCTTGGTGACCGCATAGGGCGCGCTCTCGACAATGGTCAGCAGGCCGGCGGCCGACGCGGTGACGACGAAATAGCCCTCGCCCCGCGCCACCATCTCGGGCACCACCGCCCGGGCGGCCCAGACATGGGCCATGCCGTGTACCTGCCACATCTTGTCCCACAGCGGGTCGTCGAGCTCGAAGCCGCCGACGCCGCCGATGATGCCGGCGTTGGACATGAAAATGTCGACCTGGCCGAAGCGTGCCCGTGTGGCGGCCACCAGGGCCTGGATCTCGGCCTCGAGGCTGACGTCGCAGCGCAGCGCCAAAGCCCGGCCGGCACCGTCGGCATTGATCGCATCGGCCACCGCCTGGGCCGGCGCCAGGTGGATGTCGGCCACCACGATGCCGCGGGCGCCCTCGGCCGCGAACCGCTCGGCCAGGCCGGCGCCGATGCCGCTGGCCGCGCCGGTGATGATGGCCACCTTGCCTTGGATGTGCATAGTGCTTCGCCTGGAGTTGGCAGGCCGCGCGCCCGGCCTGGGCTGGCAAGTGTCTAGCCGCTGGGCGCCGGGCAGGGTCGCTGACGTGACTGGCCCCGGGCCGGCCCGGGGCGCCGACTACAGCCTGAAGGCCGGGCGCTGCGCCATCGCTTCGCGCCAGCGGCGCAGGTGCCCATGCTGCTCGCCGGGCTTGACCCGCACCACCCGGGCAAAGTCCACCGCCACCACGGCGGTGATGTCGCACAGGCTCAGGCCGCTGTCGACCACCGTGGCACGGCCGGCCAGGCGGGCGTCCAGGATGTCGAGAAAGTTTTGCAGCCGGGCAATGCCGCGCTGCGCCAGCTCGGCGATCTGCGCATAGTCCACCGGCCCGGGCAGGGCGCGGTTGACCATTGCTGGCGAGCTGTTGCGCAGGGCCTCGGCGATCGGCATCAGGCCTTCGAACTCGATACGCCATTGCCAGCTGGCGATCTCGGCCTTCTCGGCCGGCGTGCGGCCCAGCAAGGCGGGCGCGGGGTAGCGGGCCTCCAGGTAGGCGGCGATGGCGGCGTTGTCGGTGAGCAGCCCGGCGTCGTCGGTCTGCAGTGCCGGCACGGTGCACTGGGGGTTGAGGGCCCGGAAGGCCTGGCCCAGTTGCTCGCCGCGCGCCAGGTCGATGTTGACGGTGGCATGGGCCAGGCCTTTTTCAGCGAGCAGGATGCGTGCGCGGCGCGGGCTGGGGGCGGTGGCGCAGTCGTAGAGGATGAGGGTGGGGGTGGGGGTCATGTGCTTGCTCCAGATCAGATCCGCACCACCACCCGGCCGCGCACCTGGCCGGCCATCAGGGCCTGGGCCTTGGCGACGGCCGCGTCGAGCGGCACCTCGTCGATCATGGCTTCGAGCTTGGCCAGGTCCAGGTCCTGGGCCAGGCGGTCCCAGGCGCGCTGGCGCAGGGCGCGCGGTGCCATCACCGAGTCGATGCCGATCAGGCCGACGCTGCGCAGGATGAAGGGCATCACGCTGGCGGGCAGGTCCAGGCCCTGGGCCAGGCCGCAGGCCGCCACGGTGCCGCCATAGCGGGTTTGCGCCAGGGCATTGGCCAGGGTGTGCGAGCCCACGGCGTCTACCACGCCGGCCCAACGCTCTTTCTGTAGAGGCTTGCCAGGCTGCGACAGGCTGGCCCGGTCGACGATGCTGGCCGCGCCCAGCTGCCGCAGATAGGGCTCTTCCGAGGCCTTGCCGGTGGACGCTGCCACGCTGTAGCCGAGCCGGGACAACAGGGCCACCGCCACGCTGCCCACCCCGCCGGTAGCGCCGGTGACCAGCACTTCGCCCGCACCGGGCAGCACGCCCCGGTCTTGCAGGGCCATCACGCACAGCATGGCGGTGTAGCCCGCCGTGCCGATGGCCATGGCCTGGCGCGGGCTGAAGGCCGCCGGCAGTTTGACCAGCCAGTCGCCCTTGAGACGCGCCCTTTCGGCCAGGCAGCCCCAATGCGTCTCGCCCACGCCCCAGCCGTTGTGCACGAAGGCATCGCCCGCCTGCCAATCGGGGTGGCTGGACTCGATCACCGTGCCCGCGCCATCGATGCCGGCCACCATCGGCCAGGCCCGCACCACCGGGCTCTTGTTGCAGATGGCCAGGCCGTCCTTGTAGTTCAGCGTGGAATAGGCCGGTGCCACCAGCACGTCGCCGGCGGGCAGGCGGTCGGCATCGACCGCCTGCACCGACGCGGCAAAAGCGGGGGCGTTTTCCAGCAACAGGGCCTTGAACAGCATGGGGTGTCTCCAGTCCGACGGGGATGCGATGGCCGCCCGGTCGGGCGCGCACGCGACAAGTTTCAGTGTCGGCCCTGTGCCGGCGCGGCGGGGTCGCTGACGCGACTGTGCACCGGCCGGGCCCGCTGGCTCAGCGGCCCTCGAAGCGGGGCGCGCGCTTTTCCACAAAGGCCACGGCGGCGCCTTTGTGGTCGCTGGTCTCGAAGGTGCGGATCATGTGGATGGCCTCGGCGTCCAGCACCTCGGCCAGGCTGCCGCGCAGGCCGGTGTTGAGGTTGCGCTTCATGTAGCCCACGGCCACGGTGGGCAGGGCGGCCAGCTCGCCGGCCCAGGCGCGGGCGGCGTCGGCCAGCTGGGCGGCCGGCACCACCCGGTTGACCAGGCCGATGCGCGCCGCCTCGTCGCCCGAGACCACCTGGCCGGTGAAATACAGCTCGCGCGCCTTGGCCGCGCCCACCAGGTGGTTGAGAAAGTAGCTGCCGCCAAAGTCGCCCGACAGGCCGATCCTGGAGAAGGCGGTGGTCAGCTTGGCGTTGTCGGCGGCGATGCGCATGTCGCAGGCCAGCGCCAGCGACAGGCCGGCGCCCGCCGCCGGACCGGGTATCACCGCCAGCGTGGGTTTGGGCATCTCGTGCAGCCAGCGGGCCACCTCCATGCGGTCGCGCAGGTCGGTGACCTTGTCGTCAAAGCTGGCGGCTGCGGTGGCTGCGGTGGCTGCGGCGGCATGGCGGGCAAAGCCCTTCACGTCACCGCCGGCGCAGAAGGCCGCACCGGTGCCGGTGAGTACCACCAGGCGCACCGATGCATCTTTGGCCAGGCGTGGCAGGGCCTCGGACAGGCCATCGAACATCTGCGCGGACAAGGCATTGCGCGCCTCGGGCCGGTTCATGGTGAGGGTGGCGATGCCCCCTTCGATGGTTTCGATCAGGTCATGACGCATGGTGTTGGCTCGGGTGGGTGGGTGGAGGGAGGCCGGCGCTGCGGGCAGCCGCCGGACGGGGATCTGGGCAGGGCCGGGGCCGCCGTTGCAGGCAGCCCGGCGCCGCAGGTCGTCATTTCAGGTCGGGGTTGCCGGCATGGGTCCACCCGGTCAGGTCGGTGTGGGCGCCGCGACGGGCCGGGCAGGCGTGGTAGCCCGCACGGGCGAAGCGCTTGGCCACGTCGCCGCCGATGCCGGCGCCGGCCCCCGGGATCAAGCGCACGGGTGGGTTCATCGGATCGTCCTTTCGCAGGGCTGCGTTTGCCGGGTGCTCGGTGGGGGCGGGTGTCTGGACAGGCTCAGCCGGCGCAGAGGCGCGCCTTGGCCTCGGCATATTCGCGCTTGAAGCGCGCCACCATCTCGGCGGCGGGCATCACCTCGCTAATCGCGCCTATGCCCTGGCCGCAGCCCCAGATGTCTTTCCAGGCCTTGGCGGCGCTGGCACCCTCGCCACTGGCGAAGTTCATCTTGCTGGGGTCGCTCTCGGGCAGCTTGTCCGGGTCCATGCCGGCATTGCGGATGCTGCCTTTCAGGTAGTTGCCGTGGATGCCGGTGTAGAAGTTGCTGTAGACGATGTCGTCCGAGTTGCTCTGGGTGATCATCTGCTTGTAGCCGGCCACCGCGCGCGCCTCCTGGGTGGCAATGAAGGCCGAGCCGATGTAGGCCAGGTCGGCCCCCATGGCCTGGGCGGCCAGGATGGCGCCACCCGACGAAATGGCGCCCGACAGCGCGATCGGGCCGCCAAACCACTCGCGCAGCTCGGCCACCATCGCAAACGGGCTTTTCACGCTGGCATGGCCACCGGCACCGGCGGCCACCGGGATCAGGCCGTCGGCACCTTTTTCGATGGCCTTGTGGGCGAACACGTTGTTGATCACGTCGTGCAGCACCACGCCACCCCAGGCCTGCACACCGCGGTTCACGTCCTCGCGGGCACCCAGGCTGGTGATGACGATAGGCACCTTGTACTTGGCGCAGACCTGCATGTCGTGCTCCAGCCGGTCATTGCTCTTGTGCACGATCTGGTTGATGGCATACGGCGCGGCGGGGGAATCGGGGTGGGCCCGATCATGGGCGGCCAGGGCCTCGGTGATCTCGGCCAGCCATTCGTCCAGCTGCGACGCCGGCCGCGCGTTGAGCGCCGGCATCGACCCCACCACGCCGGCCTTGCACTGGGCGATCACCAGCGCGGGGTTGCTGATGATGAACAGGGGCGAGCCGATGACAGGGAATTTGAGCTTCTTCAGGACGGGGGGCAGGGTGCGGGCGGGTGCGGTCATGTTGGCCTTGGGGCGGACTGGGGGATGGAGGGGGGTGGGCAAGGGCAGGGTGGCGTCGGGCGGCTCAGGCGGACTCGGGCTGCCGCCGTGCCAGCAGGGCCTGCAACAGCTGCATCACGTCACTGCCGCCGGGCGGCAGCTGGCAGCGGGTGTCCTGGGCGCCCAGGGCCAGGCCATCGGCGTCGAGTACCTGCACCGGGCGCAGCGGCCGGTCGGTCAGGCGGTCGGTCAGCAAGATACGCTGGCGGCCGGGCTTGGGCATCCAGCGGTCGCCCCACTGCTGCAGAAACACGATCAGCGGGAAGAGATCAAGACCCTTGACGGTGA
>JAYUQJ010000030.1:0-5783 GCA_043756825.1 Betaproteobacteria bacterium
GACGGCGACGGCCCCGCGCCGCCAAGGCCAGGGCATCGAGATTCAAGGCATGGACATTCATCGCGGACTCTCCGTCGCGGCGCCGGCTGCGCGGCACCACACGCTGTCAGAAGTGGGCATTCAAGGCGACATGGGCACGCCAACGGCCGGCCACCGTGCTGCTGCCGTCCTGCCGGGCCTGGGCCACCGACAGGCGCAGCTGCAACGCCGACCAGCCCAGGCGGGCACCGATGCCGAAGGACGACAGGCTGCAGCTGCCCTGCTGCGCCCGGCAGGGCAGATCACCGTTGTTGGACAGCTGGCCGGCATCGACAAAGGCCAGCAAGCGCAGATCGAGCGCGGCCCCGCCCAAGGCCAGGCGCGGTGTCATCCACTCGACCGACGCGGCCAGGCCCTGGTCGGCCGCCAGTTCGCGCTCTTGGTAGCCCCGCACCGACCCGGCGCCGCCCAGGCCGAACTGCTCGCCCGGCACCAGACGGTCACCGGTGGCCTGGGCCGTCAACCGGCCGGTCAGCTGCCAGTCCTCCAGCACCGGCAGGCTGCGCTGGGCGCTCAGCCGCAGCACGGTGTAGCGACGCTGCGCGCCGGGGCGCACCGCCTCGAAATCGGCCGCCCCCGCATGGCTGCCGCCCAGGCCCAGGTTGTGGGCCAGGGCCAGGCTCAGCAGCCCGGGCGCAGCGCCACCGGTCTGGGCGCTGTACTCAAGCGTCAGCGGCTGCACCGACACGCTCTGCCCGGCGCTGCCGCAGGCCCCGCTGGGCAGGCCGTTGACGCCGCAGTCGTTGAGGTAGGCGCGGTGTTCCAGGCCGGTGGTCAGGCGCTGGTCGTACTCGCCCCAGCGCGGCAGGTACCAGATCATCCGGGCGCCGGCGATGCGGCCCTTGCCCGCAAAGCGCAGATCCCCCCCGGCGCCGGGCAGGGCCTGTGAGCCGCCGTCCACGTCCGACCAGGCGGCAAACAATTCGAGCGCGGCCAGCCGGCGCACCAGCGGCAGCCGGTAGCCGGCGCTGAACACGCTGACCGCGCTGGACCGGGTCGGCGAGGTCTGCAGCTGCAGGCTCAGCACATCGTCATGGCCGCTCAGGTCGGCATGCTGCCAGCCCAGGCTGAGGCGGTACTTGCCCGTGCGCTCGTTGCCCGAGTTGTCAAGCCCCAGGCTGTAGCGCTGCAGCGCGTGTTCGTCCACCTTGACCGTGGCCTCCACCTCGCCGGGCGCCCCGCCCGGGCCCAGCAGCACGCCCACGGTGCGCGACGGGTTCTCGTTGGCCATCTGCAATTCGGCGTCGATGCGGCGTAGCCGCGGTGTGCTGCCCTCCACCAGCGAAGGCAGCGCGGCACGCAGGCGCTCGGCCGACAGACGCTTATGGCCCTGCACGGTGACGCGCCCGATCTTGCCCTCCACCACCACGATGCGCACCGTGCCCGCGCTGACCGGCTGCGGTGGCAGGTAGGCCACCACCGCGCCGTAACCGACCCGGGTGTACACCGCCTGCAGGGCCTGGGCGGCCTGGCGCAGATCGGCCAGGCTGCGCTTGCCCAGCCAGGGCCTCAGCGTGGACTGCACCAGGGCATCGGCCAGCAGGGTGTTGCCGTCGACCTGGAAACCGCTGACGGTCGCCACCACCTCGGGCGCGGCATCTTGCGCGTGGACGCCAGGCGCCAGGCCGCCGGCCAGCGCGGTCGCCAGCAGCAGGCAGGCGGCGCGCGGGTGCCGCCAGGCCGGGCCGCCTCGGGCGCTGCGGGGCCGGCCGGTGCGCCGCGCCGGCACCAGAATTGTCATCCAAGGGGGATGCAAGGTCATCGTGGCTCCGCGTTCACTGGGTCAGGGCGGGCTGGACCCGCGCTCCGGTCTGCTTGCAATGCTGCGCCAGGTGCCGGCCGGCCGCAATCCCGCAATAGGCCCCCAGTCCGCCTGCTGGGGGACAAACCAGCCCAGCGCTTACCATCTGTTGCCTTGTTGTTGCGTGCACTGCCCGGTCACCTTCAAGCTGGATGTCCATGAGCCTGCCGCCTGAGCACGAATCACCGCCCGGTCCGCCCGCCGCGCCGCCCGCTGAAGGCTCGGGCAATGCGCTGGCGCCGGGCACGATGCTGGGTGAGTTCGAGGTGCTGGCGGTGGCCGGCGAAGGTGGCTTCGCCATCGTCTACCGGGCCTGGGACCATTCGCTCAAGCGCCAGGTGGCGCTGAAGGAGTACCTGCCCGGCACCCTGGCGATGCGCCACAGCGGCCTGCAGGTGCTGGTCAAGCCAGGACGCCAGTCCGAAGCCTTCTGGAAGGGGCTGGACAGCTTCGTGATGGAGGCCCAGTTGCTGGCGCGATTCGACCACCCGGCGCTGGTCAAGGTGTTCCGCTTCTGGGAGGCCAACGGCACCGCCTACATGGTGATGCCGTTCTACGAAGGCCGCACGCTGCGCGACGAACTGGCCCGGCGCGACAGCCCGCCCGACGAGGCCACGCTGCTGGGCTGGCTGGGGCCGGTGGCCGACGCCTTGGCGGTGATCCATGCCGAGCACTGGTACCACCGCGACGTGGCACCCGACAACGTGCTGCTGCTGGCCAACAGTGGCCGGCCGCTGTTGCTGGACTTCGGCGCCGCACGCCAGGTGATCGGCGACATGACGCAGGCGCTGACGGTGATCCTCAAGCCCGGCTACGCGCCGATCGAGCAATACACCGACATCCCCGGTGTGCACCAGGGGCCTTGGACCGACCTCTATGCGCTGGCGGCGGTGGGTCATTTCGCGATCTGCGGCAAGACGCCACCGCCCTCGGTGGGGCGCATGCTGACCGACAGCTACCAGCCGCTGGCCGAGGTGGCCGCCGACCGCTACAGCAGCCGCCTGTTGCAGGCGCTGGACCGCGCCCTGTCGGTGCGGCCGGACGGCCGGCCCCAGAGCATTGCCGAGTTCAAGCAGGCCATCGGCCTGGATGACCAGACCCTGCGCATCGCGCCTCACCCGACCAGCCAGCCCATGCTGCCGGGCCATGACAGCCGGTCGCCGCCCGCGCCCGCGCCAGTACCGGCAGGCGTACCCCTACCCGTGCCGGCGCCGGCTGCCCCAAGCGCAGCAGTGCCGGCACCGGCCGAAGCGGCAGCCCCTGGGTCCGCTGCGGCGCGCCGGCCGCGCTGGGGCAGCGGCCTGGCACTCGGCGTGCTGGCGCTGGCATTCGCACTGGGCGTCGGCTATTGGGCCACCAGCGGGGGCCAGCGGTCCGCCCGACCTGGCGCCACGGCCGACGCCGGCACACCACCGGCCCAGGCCACGCCAGCGACTGCGGCCCCGCAGGCCGGCGGGCCGACGCGCGTGGCTGGCGTCGACGCAGGCGCCAGCGCCGCGCCCCTGGCGCCTGCGGGCTGGGATCTGGACGCCGAATTCAAGCGGGTGCTGCAGGCCCAGACCCCGGGCTGGGGCCTGGACGTGACGCTTGAAAAGGCGGGTCTGCGCATGGACCGGGACAAGCTGGTGTTCACGCTGCGATCGCTGCAGGACGGCTTGGTCTATGTGTTCCACCACAGCAGCGACGGCCAACTGCAGCAGCTCTACCCCAACGGCCTGACCCCCGCGCCCCGCATCACCAAGGGCGGCACCCTGAAGCTGCCCCAAGGGCTTCTGGATTTCAATGTCGCAGGCCCGCCCGGGCCCAGCCGCCTGCTGGTGCTGGTGTCGCGCTGGCCGCGCGACCACCAGGCAGCCTTGCCTCGCGACGAAGGGGGTTTTCTCGGTTTCGGCGTCGACGCGGCGGCGGCGGCCCGCGCCGCTGCGTCGCTGGCCAGCGCGCCCCTGCTGGCTGGCCGCGCCACCTGTCCGGCGACGGGGGCTTGCACCGACGCGTTCGGCGCCGCGAGCGTCGCCTTCCAGGTTCTGCCATGAGCGCGCCGCAGGGCCGGCAGGGCGGTGCCGTTGGCGGCACTACACTTCGTCACAATCGACGTCCCTGATCGGGATGAGAGGGATTGCCTTGAAAGCCTATTCCACCTTGCTTTTCGTGCTGGCGATTTGCCTGAGCCTGACGGGCCCGGTGCAGGCACAGATACGGATCGGCCAGACCGCCGGCGTGACCGGCACCGTGGCGGCCTCGGTCAAGGAGGCCACCGACGGTGCCCGCCTCTACTTCAACGCCGTCAACGCCCGCGGCGGCATCGCCGGCCAGCGCATCGAACTGGTCACGCTGGACGACCGTTTCGATACTGCCCAGGCGGTGGCCAATGCCCGCACGCTGATCGACCAGGGCGTGATCGCGCTCTTCCTGACCCGCGGCACGCCGCACAACCAGGGCATCATGCCCTTGCTGACCGAGTTTCGCGTGCCCCTGGTGGGGCCCAGCACGGGGGCGATGGTGCTGCACGAACCGGTGCACCCGTGGCTGTTCAATGTGCGCGCCACCTACCAGCGCGAAGCCGAGCGGGCCATCCGCCACCTGCTGCAGATCGGCGTGTCGCGGATTGCCCTGGTGCAGGTCGAGGACAGCTTTGGCGACGACGCGGTGCGCGGCGCTTTGAAGGGTTTTGGCGTCGGCGTGCAGCCGGTGCTGCACGCCCGCTATGACCGCAGCAAGCCCGACTTCAGCGCCATCGTCCCCCGGATCGTGGCGGCGGATGCCCAGGCGGTGTTGTTCGTCGGCTCGGGTACCGCAGTGGTGGACGGCATGAAGTCGCTGCGCAAGGCGGGGTCCAAGGCCCAGTTGCTGACCCTGTCCAACAATGCCTCGGGCGGCTTTGCCAAGGGTCTGGGCGACATCGCCCGCGGCGTGATCGTCAGCCAGGTGCTGCCGCCCGAGCGGGCGCTGGGCACGCCCCTGGTCAAAGAGGCGCATGACCTGGCCCGCAGCGTGGGCCCGGCTGCGCCCGAGATCACGCCGGCACTGCTGGAAGGCTTTGCCAGCGCCAAGGTGCTGGTCGAGGGCTTGCGCCGCGCCGCCACGGCCAAGGACCTGAGCCGCAGCGGCTTGCAAAAGGCCCTGGAAGGCCTGAACCGCTTCGACCTGGGCGGGCTGGAATTGAGCTATAGCGCCACCGACCACACTGGCCTGGACTATGCCGACCTGTCGATCATCAGCGGCGATGGGCGCTTCCGTCGCTGACGCCACCGCGCGCCATGGAGGTCAGCAACCCGATCAGCCCAGGCTGAACCCCAGCGCAGGCGCTGCAGCCCCGGCCCCGAGCCCTGACCAGGCACTGCCAGGCGTCGATGCCGCGCAGCGGCTCGAACGTCTGCTCGGCGCGTCGCGGGACGGCTACTGGGAACGCGACCTGCGCACCGGACAGGTGTGGTACTCGCCCGGCTTCCTGGCGCTGTTCGGACTGGCCGGCCCCGAACTGGCAGGCCTGCCCTCGGATGCCAGTGCGCGGGGGCACCCGGATGACCTGACGCACTTGAGGGCCGCCTACGACGTGGCGCTGCGCAACCGCGCCGGCTTCGATTTCGAGCTGCGCTTTCTCAATGCGGCCCGGCGCTGGCGCTGGGTCTGCGGCCAGGTCCAGGTCTGGCTGGACGGCGCGGGTCAGCCGATGCATGTCAGCGGGGTGGTCTCGCACCTGCACCGGCGCAAGACCGTGCTGCGCCAGTTGGAACAATCGCGCATGGCGCTGGAAGAACTGGTGCGCGAACGCACTGCCCGGCCGCAGGCGACCTTGGCACAGGCCGCAACGCTGGCTCGACGCCGAGCGCGTCAATGCCACCCAGACCCAGTTCCTGGCCCACATGAGCCACGAGGTGCGCACGCCGCTCAACGGCATGCTGGGTGGGGTGGAACTGGCCGGGCAAACCGCCACCGACCCGGC
>JAYUQJ010000031.1:0-16832 GCA_043756825.1 Betaproteobacteria bacterium
GCAGGCCCATAGTTCAACTATGGGACAAAAAGCCGGTAAAAAATGGACCGCTGAGGCCGTTTCGCAGCCGACGATCCCCAAGCCCGACAGGCTCCTAGATCGAGCACGTTTTGTGGCGTTGCTCGGTCACGCTCGAAATCCTCTCAGTCTCTGAGGCAGGTTCAGCCCAGGGGTGCCTTGAGTCGGGCGGCCTTGGCGCGCTTGCCGGCCGGCGTGGTCTGGTGGCGCGACAGCCAGGCGAAAAACTCCTGGTACCAGAGCCGGCTGTTGCGCGGCTTGAGGACCCAGTGGTTTTCGTCGGGAAACCACAGCAGCCGCGCGTCCACGCCGCGCGCCTTGAGGGTGTTGTAGTAGGCCAGGCCCTGGGCATCGGGAACCCGGTAATCCAGCGCGCCGTGCATCACCAGGGTGGGCGTGTCCATCTGCCCGGCAAAGGTGTGCGGGCTGCGGGCCTGCACCCGCCCCGGGTCGTCCCAGTACCAGCCGCCGAGTTCCTTGGCATGCCAGGCCCAGGCATCGTCGGCGAACATCGCAGTCCAGTCGAAGCAGCCGGCATGGCAGACATAGGCGGCATAGCGCCGCTGCGGGCCGCCGGGCAATTGGCCGTTCATCCAGGCCACCATGAAGCCGCCGTAGCTGCCACCGCTGGCATACACCCGGGTCGGGTCGATGTAGGGCCGTTTCAGCAACTCGGTCGTGGCGGCCTCGATGTCCTGCAGCTCCAGCTCGCCCCAGCGGTGGGTGATGCTGTCCTTGAAAGCCTGGCCGAAGCCGCTGGAGCCGTGGAAATTGACTACCGCCACCACCTGGCCCTGGGCCGCGAACAGGGCGTTGTTCCAGCGGTAGTGGAAGTTGTCGCCCATCGAGGTGTGCGGCCCGCCATGGATCACCTGCAGCAGCGGGTACTGGCGGCGCGCGTCGAAGCCCGGCGGGTAGAACAGCCAGACCTGCACCGGGTCGCCGAGCCCACCCGTCACCTCGATGGTTTCGTGGTGGCCCAGCGACAGGCGGGCCATCAGCGCATCGTTGAAGCTCTCGATCCGCAGCGGCGCGGCGCCCGGCAGCCAGGCCTGCAGCCGGGCCGGGTGGTCGGCGGCATCGGCCAGCGTCACCAGCGTGCCGGCGGCCTTGTCGAAGCCCTGCACCCAGCCGCCGCGCACCACCAGTTCGGCACGCCGGTCGGGCAGGTCGAAGCGCCACAGGTGGCGCCGCCCGGTCTGCTCGGCCATCAGCAGCACGGCCTGGCCGTCGTCCTCCCAGAGCAGGGGCGCCTGCACCTCGTGGTCCCACTCGGCGCTGACCACCTCCACCGGCTGGCCGGGTGCCACCACCGCCAGCTGCCCCGGCATGGTGTGGCGCAGGGCCTGGTGGCTGGCGATGCAGGCCACCTGGCGGCCGTCCGGGCTGTAGCGCGGAGCGCCGAAATCCCAGCCCAGGTCCTGGGCCAGGGTCTCGAAGCGGCCGCGCTTGAGCTCTAGCTCGGCCAGCGCGAAGCGGCCGTCGCTGCGTTTTTCGGGCGCAGGGTCGTAGGTAAACACCAGGCGCTTGCCATCGGGCGAGATGTCGAAGCAGTTGGCATCCGGCTCATTGAGCTGCAGCGCGTAGTCGCTGCCCTCGAACAGGTCGCGCACCTTGCCGGTGTCGACATCCATCAGGTGCAGATGCGGAACCCGGCCCTCGGGCACCGAATGGTCCCAATGGCGGTAGAAAGACGCGCTGGTGGCATAGCCGCTGACCTTGCGCGCGGTCTGCGCCTTGAGCGCCTTGGCCTGGGCCTTGGCGCCCTTCAGGCGCGGCCAGACCCAGGAGACGAAAACAACGCGCCGGCCGTCCGGGCACCAGCGAAAAGCCTCGACCCCGGTGGCCACGCTGCCGGCCCGGTGCGCCTCGCCGCCATCGGCGGCGATCAGGTAGAGCTGCGGGGTTTCGTCCTTCTGGCCCTGCTGCTCGCGCTTGGCGATGAAGCCGATGCGGTCACCGCGCGGCGAGAACGCCGGCTGGCCGTCCTTGTCGCCACAGTGGGTCAGCGGGCGCGGCGCGGCGCCCAAGGTGGACAGCAGCCACAGCGCGCTGCGGCCGAGGTTGTCGTCCATCGAGTGGCTGGCCAGGCTGCACACCGCCTGGGCGCCGTCCGGCGACAGGCTGGGCGTGCCCAGGCGTTGCAGCTGCCACAGGTCTTCGATGGTGATCGGGTGCTTGCGGGCCATGGTCTTGCCAGTGAGTGGGCGGCGGGCAACCGCAACCGCGGATCAGCGCGGGCGGGCGAGCTGGAAGTCGAGATGGGCGCGCACGGTCGGCCACTCGTCGGCGGTGATGCTGTAGACGGCGGTGTCGCGCAGGCTGCCATTGGCCGCGCGCTGGTGATTGCGCAGCATGCCGTCGAGCTGGGCGCCCAGGCGCTCGATTGCGCGCCGGCTCTGGCTGTTGAAGCGGTGGGTGCGGAACTCGACCGCAATGCATTGCAGGGTGTCGAAGGCATGCGCCAGCAGCAGGCGTTTGGCCTCGGTATTGAGCGGCGTGCGCTGTACCCGGGCGGCGTACCAGGTCGACCCGATCTCGACCCGCTGGTGGGTGTGATCGATGTTCATATAGGTGGTCATGCCCACCGGCGTGCCGCCGGCGTCGAGCACCGCCCAGGGCAGCATGCTGCCGGCTTCGAGCAGGCCCAGGCGGCGCGCGATCTCGGCCTCGAGCGCGTCGGGCGTCGGGATGGCGGTGTACCAGAGCCGCCACAGCTCGCCGTCGCGGGCAGCGTCGGCCAGGGCCGCCGCATGGCCGGCCTGCAGCGGCTCGAGCCGCACATGCCGGCCCTGCAGGACGACCGGATCGTTGATGCGCGGCAGGCCCATGTTGTCTAGGTTTTGCGGGCGGCGCCGGTGCGGCGCCAGGCGCGCCAGCGCAGCCCCGGGGCCAGCACGTCCAGGCCCAGCCAGCGGCCCAGCTGCCAGCCGATCCAGGCGCCCGCGAAAAAAGCTGCGGCGTCGACCAGGCCTTCTTCCAGTGCCTGCGCCAGGGTTGCGGTCATGCTGTCAAGCGGGTTAACAGGCGGCAGGCGGGTGCTGGGCGGGCGCGACAGGCCAGACCGCTCAGCGGTTGTGGCGCTGCATGAAGACAAGTTTTTCGAACAGGGTCACGTCCTGCTCGTTCTTGAGCAGCGCGCCCACCAGCGGCGGCACAGTGACCTTCTCGTCCTTGCTCTGCAGCACCTCCAGCGGGATGTCCTCGGCCACCAGCAGCTTGAGCCAATCGAGCAATTCGCTGGTACTGGGCTTCTTCTTCAGCCCGGGCAGGTTGCGCACCTCGTAGAAGGTCTTCATCGCCGCCGTCAGCAGCTCTTTCTTCAGCCCAGGGAAATGCACATCGACGATGCTCTTCATCGTCTCGGCGTCGGGGAACTTGATGTAGTGGAAGAAGCAGCGCCGCAGAAAGGCGTCGGGCAGTTCCTTCTCGTTGTTTGAGGTGATGAAGACCACCGGCCGGTGCTTGGCCTTGACCAGTTCGCGGGTCTCGTAGACATAGAACTCCATGCGGTCGATTTCGCGCAGCAAGTCGTTCGGGAACTCGATATCGGCCTTGTCGATCTCGTCGATCAGCAGGGCCACTTGGCGGTCGGCATTGAAGGCCTGCCACAGCACACCCTGCACGATGTAGTTTCGGATGTCGCGGACCTTGCTGGCACTCTCGACATCGGACAGCTGGCTGTCGCGCAGCCGGCTCACTGCGTCGTATTCGTACAGGCCTTGCTGGGCCTTGGTGGTGCTCTTGACATGCCATTGCAGCAAAGGCATGCCGAGCGCGGCCGAGACCTCCTCGGCCAGCATGGTCTTGCCGGTACCGGGCTCGCCCTTGACCAGCAGCGGGCGCTTGAGCGTCATCGCCGCGTTGACCGCCAGCATCAGGTCTTGCGTGGCGACGTAGTTGTCCGATCCTTGGAACTTCATGGCGCTTGGTGGGGCCGCGGTGGACGGCCTGTTAGGAAAGTTGAATGGCACGCAGCCCGACCAGGGGTCCCAGGCTCAAATTCAGTATAGGGGTGACCTCTATAATCGCGGGTTTCGGAAGTGACAGCCTCGCCCGGGCTCCCGGTGAGGGCCGGCCTGTTCCGCCGGTGGGTCCGGAATGTCCGCAACAATGCAGCCGCAACGCCGCCACAACGCCGCCTCAACGCCGCCCGACGATGAAAAACGTGTTCTTCCTGCTTCCCTTGGCGCTGGTCGCAGCCAGCCTGTGCAGTGCCGTTCAGGCCCAGGATGCCAAGGGCGGTGATGTCGCCGCCGGCGCCACCAAGGCCGCCATGTGCATAGGTTGCCACGGCATCGTCGGCTACCAGGCCAGCTTCCCCGAGGTCTACAAGGTGCCGATGATCGCGGGCCAGAGCGCCAAGTACGTGGTCTCGGCGCTGACCGCCTACGCCAAGGGCGATCGCAAGCACCCGACCATGCGCGGCATCGCCACCACGCTGACCGAGCAGGACATGGCCGATCTGGGTGCCTTCTACGAAAAGCAGGGCAAGGACGGCGCCGGCACGCCGCCGCCCGCCGCCGCAGCCCGGGCCGTGCCGGACGCGCTCAAAAGCCGCATGGCCGCCTGCGTGGCCTGCCACGGGGCCAACTACAGCGCCCCGATCGACCCGAGCTACCCGCGCCTGGCCGGCCAACATGCCGATTACCTGTATGTTGCGCTCAAGGCCTACCACACCGACGGCAACAACCTGGTGGGCCGCGCCAATGCGACGATGCGCAGCCAGGTGGTGCAAGAGGTCGACGGCAAGAAAAAGCTGACCTTCAGCAATGCCGAGCTCAAGCAGATGGCGGCCTACCTGGCGTCCTTGCCGGGTGAACTCAAGGTGGTGCCGCAAAGCCGCTTCCGCTGAGGCTGCGGGCCCGGCGCCGCTGGCGCCGCCCACGCGCAAGACCGCTGCTGGGCAGCGGTTTTTTTTCGCCTGGCTCAAGTCACCCAAGCGGTGGCCGAAAGAGCAGGGTGAACATGGGCGAAAGCGTTCGAACCCTCAAGAAGATCCCGGTGAGCCGCCTTCGCCTGGGCATGCACCTGCATGCGCTGGACGGCCGATGGCTGGACCACCCGTTCTGGAAGACCCGGTTCGTGCTCGACGACCCCCAGGATATCCGCCGCCTGATCGACAGCCCGGTGCAGGACTGCTGGATCGACACCGCGCTCGGCCTGGACCTGCCTGCCGACCCGCGCGATCGGCTGCCGTCCTTGCGCTTTTCGAGCCAGCGGGTCAGCGATCGGGGCAGCGGCGCCATGCCCGCGCTGCCGGCCGTGCCCGACCTGCCGCTTGACCCCGCACCCCGGGCGCGGCCGGCCACCACCGAGATGGCCGAAGAGCTGCGCCAGGCGGCACAGCTGTGCCGTCGCTCGCGCGCGGCGGTGAGCTCGATGTTCGCCGAGGCCCGACTGGGCCGGGCGCTGGATGCCCAGCGCTGCCTGCCGCTGGTGGACGAGATCACCCAATCGGTGTTCCGTAACCCGGGCGCGCTGGTCAGCCTGGCGCGCTTGAAGACCCAGGACGACTACAGCTATATGCATTCGGTGGCGGTGTGCGCGCTGATGGTGGCGCTGGCCCAGCAGATGGGACAGGACGATGCGGCCTGCCGCAGCGCCGGCCTGGCCGGCCTGCTGCATGACCTGGGCAAGGCCGCGATGCCGCTGGAGATCCTGAACAAGCCGGGCAAGCTGACCGACGCCGAGTTCGACATCATGCGCACCCATCCTCTGCGCGGCTGGGAGATGCTGCAGGAAGCCCAGGGCGCCAGCGAGGCCGCGATGGATGTCTGCCTGCACCACCACGAGCGCATCGATGGCCTGGGCTATCCCGATCGCTTGTCGGGCGCGCCGCTGAGCGAACTGGCCCGCATGGGCGCGGTCTGCGATGTCTACGACGCCATCACCTCGACCCGGCCCTACAAGGCCGGCTGGGATCCGTCCGCCTCGATTGCCCGCATGGCCGGCTGGAAGGGCCATTTCGACGCGTCCATCTTCACCCACTTCGTGCGCAGCCTGGGCATTTATCCGAATGGCTCGCTGGTGCGCATGGCGTCGGGCCGGCTGGCGGTGGTGATGGAGCAGAACCCGGCGGCCTTGACTTCGCCCTTGGTCAAGGTCTTCTATTGCACCCGCAGCCAACTGCCGATCGTGCCCCAGCTGATCGACCTGAACGGCGCGTCGGCCGACCGCATCGTCGACCGCGAGCCGCCCGAGCACTGGAACTTCCCCTATCTGGATGCACTGTGGGCGGGCGAAGACGTGCTCAAGCGCAGCCTGTAGCCTGGCGCGGCGGGCCGCGCGGGCTGCACGCCAGCCTGGGCGCTTGAGCCTTTGCACGCGCCGGCGGGTTTGCCCGCAAGCCCGCCTGGCCCGCCCTGCCTACACTTCGGGCTACGGTTTCGAGCCGTGCCCTGGAGACTCTGGATGCGTGATCTGTTCAAGACGGTCGTGGCGGTGATGGCCCTGTGCTGCGCGGTGGCGGCGCCGGCCCAGACCCTGCGCTGGGCCAGCCAGGGCGACCCGATGACCATGGACCCGCATTCGCAGAACGAGGGCCTGACCAACAGCATGAACCAGCAGGTCTACGAGCGCCTGGTGGGCCGCGACCGCAAGCTGGAGTTCGTGCCTGCGCTGGCCACCGAGTGGCAGCAGACCGCGCCGCTGGTGTGGCGCCTGAAGTTGCGACCGGGCGTGAAGTTCCATGACGGCGCGCCCTTCAGCGCCGATGACGTGGTGTTCTCGGTGCGCCGCGCCACCGAGCCCACGTCGCAGGTGTCGGTCTATGCCAATGCCCTGGGCGAGGCGGTCAGGATCGACGAGCTGACGGTGGAGTTCCGCCTCAAGGCGGTGAACCCGGTGTTTCTGCAGCACCTGGATTCAGTGATGGTGATGAACAAGGCCTGGTGCGAGAAGCACAGGGTCACCCGGCCGCTGGACTACAAGAACAAGGAAGAGACCCACGCCTCGCTGCATGCCAATGGCACCGGGCCCTTTGTACTGACCAGCCGGGCGCCCGACATCAAGACCACCTACAAGCGCAATCCGGCCTGGTGGGGCAAGCAGGAGGGCAATCTGCAGGAGATCGTCTACACCCCGATCAGCAACGTCGCCACCCGGCTGGCGGCGCTGATCTCGGGCGAGCTCGACTTCGTCCACGACCCGGCCCCGCGCGACATTGCCCGGCTGCGCACGGTGGCCGGCGTGAAAGTGATCGAAGGCCCCGAGAACCGGGTGATCTTCATCGGCATGGACCAGGCCCGCGACAAGCTGCTGCATGCCAATGTGCCCGGCGACAAGAACCCCTTCAAGGACCTGCGGGTGCGGCGCGCGCTCTACCAGGCCATCGACATCGAGACCCTGCGCAGCAAGCTGATGAACGGCCTGGCCATGCCCACCGGGGTGATGGTGCCGTCGCCGCTGGCGGCCTACAACGATGCGGCGCTGGAGAGCCGCTTGCCCTACGACCTGCCGGCGGCGAAGAAGCTGATGGCCGAGGCCGGCTATGCCGACGGCTTCGAGGTGACCATCGACTGCCCCAACAACCGCTATGTCAATGACGAGGAGATCTGCATCGCGCTGGCCTCGATGTGGGCCCACCTCAAGGTCAAGCTCAAGGTCAATGCCCAGCCGCGCACGCTGTATTTCCCCCGGCTCGAAAAGCTCGATACCAGCCTCTACATGCTGGGCTGGGGCGGCGCCGTGACCGACGCCGAGACCACCCTGACCCCGGTGATGCGCAACCGCGGCGAAAAGGGCCTGGGCCTGTACAACTACGGCAACAGCCGCAACGACAAGTTCGATGCGCTGGCGGCGCAATCCAGCGTCGAGCCTGATTCGAAGAAGCGCGAGCAGCTGATCCGCGCCGCGCTGACCGAATGGAAGGAGCAATTGCATACCTTGCCGCTGCACCGCCAGATGATCCCCTGGGCTGCGCGCAGCCAGGTCAACCTGGTGCACCGGGCCGACAACTATGTGGTGATGCAGTGGGTGACGGTGGGCAAATAGGGCTTCAGCGGGTGGCGCGCTGGCGCACCGCGTCGATATAGGCCAGGCCGTCGGGCGGCAGCCCGCTGCGCTGGCTGGCCCAGATCATCTCGCCCAGGCATTCCATCACCTCGTGGTGGGCCGGATGCAGGGCACTGCGCCGCGCCGCCAGCAGGGCCACCGCCTGGCGGATGCCGGTGGGCTGGTCGATGCCGCATTGCTCGGCGATCGACAGGTGCATGGCCAGGTGCAGAAAGGGGTTGGTGCGGCCGTCCTCGACGCTGTAGCTGGCGGCCAGCGCGGTGTCCAGATCGGCCAGGTCGGCGTGGTATTCGGGGTGCTCGGAGATCCAGTCGGCGGCCATGGCCTCCATCGGTGTCAGCGGCAGCGCCTCGCGTTGCTTGCGCCAGGTCTCGCAGAAGAATCGCCGCACATCGTGTTGGGAGGGTTGGAACATCCGACAATTGTGGCCTGCCCCTGCTGACACTCCAGACCCCCCGGATACCCGAGACCCCATGACCCTGACCACTGCCCAGCTGTTCACCAATGCCCGCACCCAGAACGGCTACCTCGACCGGCCCGTGTCCGACGCCCAGTTGCGCGAGCTCTACGAGCTGGTCAAGTTCGGCCCGACGGCCGCCAACACCTGCCCGGCGCGCTTCCAGTTCGTGCGCAGCGCCGAGGCCAAGGCCCGCCTGCTGGCCTGTGTCTCGCCGGGCAATGTGGCCAAGATCACCGAGGCGCCGGTGACCGTGATCATCGGCATGGACCTGCTGTTCCACGACAAGCTGCCCCGGCTCTTCCCGCACGTGGACGCCCGGCCCTGGTTCGCCGGCAAGGACGCGGTGATCCTGGAGTCGGCGATGCGCAACAGCAGCCTGCAGGGCGGCTACCTGATCCTGGCCGCCCGCGCGCTGGGCCTGGATTGCGGGCCGATGAGCGGCTTCGATGCGGCCAGGCTGGACGCCGCGTTCTGGGCCGGCACGGCGGTCAAGACCAACTTCATCTGCACCCTGGGCCATGGCGATGCGAGCAAGGTGCTGGCGCGCAATCCGCGACTCGATTTCGAAGAAGCCTGCAGCCTGGTCTGATCCGGCGCAGCGGCCGGCGCCAGTGCTCAACCCGGCGGGTCGGGCGGCGTGCCGTCGGCGCTCCAGCCCTGGCCTTGGCGCTGGCGCTGGTCCTGGCGCTCGGCGCGCTCCTGGGCCCACAGGTGTTCGAGCTGCTGGCGGCCCTGCTTGGCCACCGCCACCAGCTTGGGCTCGTCGCCCAGGTGGGGCAGCATGGCCTCGATCTGTTCTATGGTGTGCTGGCGGAAGCGCAGCGCCTGATTGCGCGCCGCATGCGGCTGCCAGCCCATCAGCTGCAGCACCTGGCGTCCGCTCATCAGCGATGAATCCAGGGCCTCGCGTTCGATCAGCTGCACGCCCAGTTGGCGCAGCCGCATGAAGTGGGTGACGTTGCGGGCCCGCGCCACCACCTGCAATTGCGGAAAGTGCTGGCGCGCCAGGTCGGCCACGGCCAGGCTCTGCTCGACATCGTCGATGGCCAGCACCAGCACCCGGGCCTGGGCTGCGCCAGCGGTGCGCAACAGGTCGAGCCGGGTGGCGTCGCCGTAGAACACCCGCCAGCCGAAGCGCCGCACGGTCTCGACATGCTCGGCGTTGTGCTCCAGCACCGTGGCCGACAGGCCGCTGGCATTGAGCAACCTGCCCGGCCGATGCCGGCCATCAGCGCGGCCGAGCCCAGCAGCTGCAGGCTGCCGCCGCCGAAGATCGGCCGGCGCATGGCCCACAGCCGGCGCGGTTCGAGCTCCATGCCTACCAGGAAGAGCATCAGCACCACGCCGAACTCGGCAAAGTGCAGCAGAGTCTGCGGGTCGGTCACCAGGCCCAGCCCCCAGGGGCCGATGACGATGCCCGCGCCCAGGTAGCCGATGATGGCGCCCAGCCCGAGCAAGCGGGCCAGGGGCACCGCCAGCACCGCTGCGGCCAGGTAGATCGCGCTGGTGGTCAGCCAGTTGGCATGTTCCATGGCGGTGCGCTCAGCCAGGCGGCGCCAGCGCAGCGGCGGGCTGCGGCCGGGCGTCACCCGGCACCAGGCAGGCCGGGCAGGCCGGCAGGGCGGCGATTTCGGGCCAGTCGGGGTAGCTCAGCAGGCGCTGCACGAACGCCGAGGCATGGGCCTGCAGGCCGCCTGGTCGCTGCGGTGCGCGCCGTGCAGCACCAGCGGCGGCAGCATGCGCATGCCCACCAGCGCGGCGGTCTGTTCATAGGGCGGCAGGAAGGCGTCGAAGCGGTAGCGGTTGTGGCCGTCGCGGTGGTAGGACTCCGCGGGCCCGCCCGTGCTCAACGCCAGCCACAGGTCCTTGCCCTGCAGCGCCTGGCCGCCCGGCCCGTAGGCCCAGCCGAAGCGCAGCACCTCGTCCAGCCACAGCTTCATCAGCGGCGGCATGCCGTACCAGTGGATGGGGTGCAGCCAGACCAGCAGGTTCACCCCTTGCAGGGCGGCCTGCTCGGCCGCCACGTCGATCAGGTAATCGGGGTAGAGGGCATACAGGTCGCGCAAGGCGATGGCGGCGCCGGGCGGGGCGTCCTGCAGCGCGTCGACCAGGCTGCGCGCGACGCGCGAATCTTCCAGTTGGGGGTGGGCCAGCAGGATCAGGATGCGGGGCATGGCGGGGTTGTCTCGGGCTGGCCGGAGCGGCGGTCGCTCTCGTAACATAGCAGTATTCCAAGGCCAACCCGGGAGCCTGCATGCGCGTGATCGTGGTCGCCAATCCCAAGGGCGGGGTGGGCAAGAGCACCGTGGCCACCCACCTGGCCGGTTGGTGGGCCTGCCAAGGGCATGCGGTGATGCTGGGCGATATCGACCGCCAGCAGAGCGCCCGCCAGTGGCTGGCGCTGCGCCCGCCGCAGGCCGCACCGATCCGGGCCTGGGACAGCGCGGACGGCCAGGTGGTGCGCCCGCCCAAGGGCACCACCCACCTGGTGCTCGACACCCCCGCCGGCCTGCACGGCAAGCGCCTGGACGCGGTGCTGAAACTGGCCGACAGCGTGCTGGTGCCCTTGCAGCCCAGCCCCTTCGACATCGCCGCCACGCATGAGTTTCTGCGCGCGCTGCAGGCCCACCGGCGCGCCGGCCGCCTGCGGGTGGGCCTGGTGGCGATGCGCGTGAAAGAACACACCCACGCCGCCGAGCACCTGCATGAATTCCTGGCGGCGCTGGGCCAGGCGCCGGTGACCAGCCTGCGCGACACCCAGAACTATGCCCACCTGGCCGCCCGTGGCCTGACCCTGTGGGACGTGGCACCGGGCCGCGTCGAACGCGACCTGCAACAGTGGCAAGCCCTGACCGATTGGATGAACTCATGACCGTATCAAGCCCCGCCCCGACCACCGACATCGCGCCGACGCGCTATGCCACCCTGGCCTCACTGCAGCCCCTGGTGGGTCAGTTGCTGGGCAGCAGCCCCTGGGTCAGCGTGGACCAGCGCCGCATCGACCTGTTTGCCGAGGCCACCGGTGACCACCAATGGATCCACCTGGACGCCGAGCGGGCGGCTGCGGGGCCGTTTGGCACCACCATCGCGCATGGATTTCTCACCCTGTCGCTGCTGCCCGAACTGGCGGCCAAGGCGATGCAGGTGGACGACGTGAAGATGGGCGTGAACTACGGCCTGAACCGGGTGCGCTTCACCGCCCCGGTGCCGTCGGGCAGCCGCCTGCGCGGCCACCTGCGGCTCAAGGCCTATGAACCCATCCAGGGCGGCGCCCAGCTGACCCTGGAGGTGACGATGGAGCGCGAAGGCAGCGCCAAGCCGGTGTGCGTGGCCGAGGCCTTGTCGCGCCGCTACACCTGAGAGTGCGGGCAGCCGGGCCGCCGCGTGACGCGGACCATGCCAATGCCGGGGGGGGCACATGAAAATCTTGCTGGTCGACGACCACCCGATGGTGCTGATGGTGTTGCGCAACACCATCCTGGGCATCGACGCGGCCAGCGTGGTGCTGACCGCCGACACGCCCGAGGCCCTGTTCGGTGCGCTGGCCAGCGAGCCCGATGTCGATCTGGTGCTGCTGGACCTGATGCTGGGCCCGGCCGTGGACGGCCTGGCGGTGCTGGCCGACTTGCGCCTCTTGCATCCCGGCCTGCCGGTGGTGGTGGTGTCGGCGGTCGAGCGCCTGACCGAGATGGTGCGGGTGATCGACGCCGGGGCCATGGGTTTCGTGCCCAAGGGCTCGCCGTCGGCGGCGCTGCACGAGGCCCTCTCGATGGTGCTGTCGGGGGGTGTCTACATCCCGCCGGCGCTGCTGCAGCTGGCCCGGTCGGCCCACGGCAACCTGGCCGAGGCGGCCGCCGAAGCCGATGCCCGCACCCTGGCCCAGGCCGAGGTGGCCTTGGCGCGGCAACGTGCCGCCCAGCTGTCGCGGGCAACGCTGCGCGGGGCGGATGCGGGGGACGGCGGCATGGCGGTGCTGCAACCCATGACCGCCGCTGCGGCCGCGCCCGCCCCGGCCGCCGATGCGCCTCTGCCCGCCCAGACCGGTGCGCCTGGCGACCGCCTGTGGATGCTGTCGCGCGGCTTGACCCAGCGCCAGTGCGACGTGCTGATGCTGCTGCTCAAGGGTTTGCCCAACAAGCTGATCGCGCGCGAGCTGAACCTGTCGGTGGACACCGTCAAGGACCATGTCGCGGCAGTGCTGCGGGCGCTGGGCGTGGCGTCGCGCACCCAGGCGGTGGTGGCGGTGGGCCAGCGCGCGGCGCACCCGAGCCGGCCCACAGGCTGAGCGTCCGAGCCCCGGCCACCCACGCGCCTACATCGGCAGGGGCGGCAAGCCGTGGCGGCGGCGCGCCCGGGCACAAGCGTCATCGCCGATGCCGTGGGGCGCGCGCAGGCCGAATTCGCGGCAGGGCGAGGGCCGCCATTCATGGATCGCACAGGCCACCTGCCGGCCGATCACACCGGTCAGCGCGGCGCAACGCGGCCGGGCATGGTCGGTGCCGCGCATGCGGCAGATCCGGTCACCGATCGGGTCGGCCAGGCCGTCGGGCACGGTGCCGCCCTGGCTCAGCAGTTCGGCCGGTGAAAAGTCGACGCGCCAGCTGGCACAGCAGGCACCGCAGCCGGTGCAGGGGTTGTCGCTGTCCATGGCCGCCGGCCGCGCCCTGGCGCCGTCTCTCAGCCCGCTGGCGGTGCCGCTGCGGCGGCACCAGGCGGATCGTCCGGGGTGGCGCCGGGCGAGCGCACCACCGTCACGGTGCATTGCGATTGCGCCACCACCTGGGACGAGACACTGCCCAGCAGGCGGCGCAGCGACGAGGTGCCGCGTGCGCCCATCACCACATGGTCGGCCTGGTTGCGCAGCGCAAAGTCCAGCAAGGCGGTGGCCGGGTCACTGGCTTCGAGCACATGGAAAGTGAGGCGCCCCTCGTCCAGATTGAGGCCCTTGCTGATCGGCCGGGCCCAGTGCTTGAGCGCCACCAGTTGCTTGACATGCCGGCTGCACCCCTCGGCGTCCACCAGGTCGTCCACGCCGATGCGGTTGACCCGCATCACGCTGACGCAGGCCAGGCGCGCGCCGGGTTCGGTCAGCATGATGCGGCGCACGGTCTCGCGCAACTGGGCCAGCAGCGCGTCCGAGGCGTGGTCCACGTCCACCGCAGCCATCACGATGGGGCTGCGGTCGAGTTGCTCGCTGACCTTGGCGCGGGCCCGGCCGGGCTCGGCACCGAGCGCGAAGAACCAGCGCTTGAAGGTCTTGACCGCGCCGCTCTTCTGCAGCCTCTCCGAGCGCCGGGTCAGCGCCACCTGGCCGGGTGATTGCAGGTCCTGGGCGAGCTGGGCGGCGCTCTGGTAGCGGCGCTCGGGCTGCACCTCCAGGCATTTGAGGATCACCTCCTGCAGCCAGGGTGGACAGTCGGCGCGCAGCGCGCGCGGCGGCACCGGGTCGATGTAGAGGCGGCGGCGCAGGCCGCGCACCGAATCGGGCTGGCCGAAGGGGCGCGCGCCGGTGGTGAAGTGGTAGAGCATCACCCCCAACGCGAACAGGTCGCTGCGCGGGTCGTTGCGGACAAACTGCACCTGCTCGGGCGACATATAGGGCCCGGTGCCCATCGGCAGCGTGAACTCCTCGTCCAGCAGGTCGGGCAGGTGGTCATGGCGCGACAGGCCGAAATCGACCAGCACCGCATTGCCGTCGGCGCGGAACATGATGTTGCTGGGCTTCACATCGAGGTGCACCAGGTGCTGGCGGTGCAGCTCGTGCAGCGCGCTGGCCACCCGCGAGCCGATCTCGATCACCTCGTCCAGCGCCAGCGGGGCCTCGTCCAGGCGCGGGCGCAGTGACACGCCCTGGATGTGCTCCATCACGATATAGGGCTGGCGGGAGAAGTCGCCCTGGGCGATGAACTTGGGCACATGCGGGCCCGAGAGCATCGGCATGATCATCTGCTCGACCTCGAAGCCGACAATCGTGGCCGGGTCTTCGCCGCCCTGGATGCGTGGCACCTTCATCACCAGCGGCAGGCGCGAATCGCCCTGGTGGTTGACCTCCAGCACCTGCCAGATCTGGGCCATGCCGCCGACGTGCAGCTGGTCCACCAATTGGAAGCGGTCGATCACCTGGCCCGGCTTCAGGCCGTGGGCCGTGCCGGACGGTGCGGCCGGTGCGGCGGCCATCACTGGCCTTCCTCCAGGCGCACGGCCAGGCGCTGGGGCAGCTTGGCGGCCAGGATCTTCAGGCCGGCGGACTCATGGTCGTAGGGCACGCGGTGGAAGGTGAGCCGGGCGGCATCCTCGTCGAACATCGCGTAGCAGGCCGCCGGGTTGCCGTCGCGCGGCTGGCCGGCCGCGCCCGGGATCACCAGCCACTGGCGGTGCGGCGGCAGCGGGATGGCCACGCCGGGCGTGGGCGTGAAATCGCCCGCCTTGCCAGTGCTCGACAGGTGGTAGAGCCGCGGCTCGTGCACATGGCCGCAGAACAGATAGCGGCAGTCGGTGGCATGCAGGCTGCGCACCGCCTCGCTGCGGCCGGCGACGTACTCCCAGTCGGCCGGCGCCCAGGCGTTGGCATGCACGTAGAACTGCGTGCCGCGGCGCTGCGTCATCGGCAGGCTGGCCAGGAAGTCGAGCTGCCCGGCGTCCATCTGCGAACGGGTCCACTCGACCACGTGGCGGGCGTCGGGGCGCATCTGCGGCGATGCGCCGCGCACCACCGCCTGGTCGTGGTTGCCCATCACCGCGACTGCGCCCTGGCGCACCAGCTCGCGCACCCGGTCGACCACCCAGGCCGGGTCGGCGCCGTAGCCGACGAAATCCCCCAGCAGCACGTAGCGCCGGGCGCCATGGCGGTGGGCATGCTCGAGCACGGCTTCGACCGCCTCGCGGTTGGCGTGCAGGTCGGTGAGGATCGCAGCGTTCATGGGGTGGGCCGCATTCTCACTGTTGATGGGGTGCCGGATCGCGCGCCTGCCGAGACCAGCGCCGGCCGGGCCGCCCGGCATTTGCTCAGGCGCGTCTTCAGCTCAGCCGATGCGGCCCAGCAGCAGGTATTCCATCAAGGCCTTCTGCACATGCATGCGGTTTTGGTTCCGGCCCGACGCTGCCGCGCCTTCACATCGCTGCGCGATGTGAGCCTGCACCGAAATCGCCTGCTGGCCCTGGCGGGCCACCGGATCGGCTTTCATCCGATCCGGCCGAGCAAAAGGTACTCCATGAGTGCCTTTTGCACGTGCATGCGATTTTCAGCCTCGTCCCACACCACCGACTGCGGCCCGTCGATCACCTCGGCAGCCACCTCCTCGCCGCGGTGGGCCGGCAGGCAGTGCATGAACAGTGCATCGGGCTGGGCCAGCGACATCATCTGCGGGTCCACGCACCAGTCGGCAAAGGCCTTCTGGCGGGCTGCGTTCTCGGCCTCGAAGCCCATGCTGGTCCAGACATCGGTGGTGACCAGGTGGGCCCCCTCGCAGGCGGCAAAGGGGCTCTTGAAGGCCTTCACGCAGGCCGGGTTGTTGACCACGCTGAGCGCCTGGTCCAGCTCATAGCCGCCGGGCGTGCTGATGTGCAGGGTGAAGCCCAGGATGTCGGCCGCCTGCAGCCAGGTGTTGGCCATGTTGTTGCCGTCGCCGACCCAGGCCACCACCTTGCCTGCGATGCTGCCGCGTTGCTCGATGTAGGTGAACACATCGGCCAGGATCTGGCAGGGGTGGAACTCGTTGGTCAGGCCGTTGATCACCGGCACCCGAGAATGCGCGGCAAAGCGGGCCAGCTTGCACTGCTCGTAGGTGCGGATCATCACCAGGTCGACCATGCGGCTGATCACCCGGGCGCTGTCCTCGATCGGCTCGGCCCGGCCGAGCTGGCTGCCGTCGGTGGTCAGGTGCACCACCGAGCCGCCCATCTGGTACATGCCGGCCTCGAAGCTCACGCGCGTTCGCGTGCTGGCCTTCTCGAAGATCATGGCCAGGGTGCGATCGACCAGCGGCTGGTAGCGCTCGTAGTTCTTGAAGCGCGTCTTGATGATGCGCGCGCGCTCGAACAGGTAGACATACTCTTCGGCGCGCAGGTCCTTGAACTGCAGGTAGTGTTTCATCAAGTTCGGTCCGGGTTTCACGGCGCCGGCGCGGCCAGGAAGTCGCGCACCAGGGGCGCGAGGATCTCGACGATGCGGTCGGCCTCGCCCTCGGACAGGATCAGCGCGGGCAAGAGGCGGATCACCCGCTCGGCCGTGACACTGATCAGCAGGCCGGCATCGCAGGCGCGGGCCAGCAGTTCGGGACAGGGCCGGTCGAGCTCGATGCCGATCATCAGGCCGGCGCCCCGAATCTCCTTCACGCCC
>JAYUQJ010000032.1:0-5771 GCA_043756825.1 Betaproteobacteria bacterium
TGTTCCTTGACGCGGAACTCCAATTCAGGAATGCAGTTCACCGGTGACGTGTCGCGATACTGGGGCAGCCCGGCAACCGCGCGAAACCGCGTCGGAAACATCTGCACCGTGCGGTGGACGAGGTCATTCATGTGGCTGGCCCACAATGCCGGCACCTTTGCAGGCTTGACCGAATGCATCTGCATGTAGGGCCGCGGCGACAGAAACTGGATGTCCGTACCGACCTTGTCCATGATGTCGACGATGGACTGGCCGGCCTTGCGAACCCCCTCGTCGGTCAGGACCGGCGAGGCGCCGGGATTGGCGCGGCTTGCCACCAGTTCGGCCATGAACTTGTAGCTGTCAGCGGGCAGAACGACGTGGGCGTGGGAATCGATGATCAATGGCATGGCGTGACTCGCTGGTAAGGATCGTAGAAAAACATTCAGGAAATGACGGCAACCACTTCGATCTGTAGCAGCATGCCTCCGCGCAGGTCATGGACGACCGTATGGCGCGCGGGCCGGTCATGGGGATCCGGAAAATACTTGAGCCACTGCGCGTTGACCGCCGGGCGGGCCGATTCATCCTTGATGAATACGGTCATGCGCGCCAGATGGTCCAGCGTCGCGCCACCGGCGGCAAGCAGGCTGATCATGTTGTCGAAGGCGAACTTCGCCTGTAGGCCCACGTCTTGCGGCAGTGTGTCGGTGGCGGGATCCTTGCCCATGATGCCCGACGAGAAGATCATGTTGCCGACCCGCGCGCCCATGGGGATGGGTGCATTTCCGTGTGTGACACCTGGGACCTCCAGGGACCGTCCTTTTCTGGTACTCATGCCGTCTTTCTTTAATGTAAGCAATGCCTATTGAATGGATGATAGGGCTCCAGAATCAGCCCCCCCGGAGCCCGGACTTGTTGCGTCGGCTTGCACCCGGCCCCCCCTGGCGGCCTGTATTGCAACTCCTGTGGCGCGTTTCAGGCCTCTCCTACCAACCGGCAGTAGTAGCGCCAATACGGGGTTTGGCTGCCCTCATGCAGTTCCTCGAACGAAAGCATGTCCTCCTGCGATATCGGCTGCGGGTCTCCCAAAAGGTAAGCCCGGTAGTTGATGTCGGCCATTTCGTTCAGACGTATGGCCGTCAGGGTGGCATCCTCGACCGAGGTGCCGCAGGTGGTGATGCCGTGACCGCGCATCAGGCAGGCCTTGGAGGAGCGAATGGCCTCGGCCAGACTCTTGCCACGGGCTTCATCGCTGATCAGGATGCTGCTGGGGAACGAAGAGAGTTCCTTCTGCACCAGGCGCAGGCATGCCGGATCGTAGGCGCCGAACAGCGGCAACAGCGGCTTGTTGCAGATGGTGAAGAGCATGACGGTAGCCGGGTGCGCATGCAGCACGGCGCGCAGTTCAGGCCGGGCCTTGAAAAGGCAGGTGTGGATGAAGACTTCCTTGGGAACGTCCAGATCGGCCCGGCCCTCTACCTTGCGCCCGTCAAAGTCCACCAGAATGATGTCGTCCGGGGCGGTGAAGCGGATACCCGACTCCCCGGGCCCGCGGGCGCGAATCAGCAACAGATCCTCGCCGGGCAAGCGCTGGCTGATATGCCCGAAGGTGCTCTTGGTCACGTCCAGCTTGCCCATCACGCGGCAGGCCTTGGCGAGCAGCTCGCGCTCGGGCAACAGGCTCTGATACATCGACGTCATCATCGCGCTCCCGACCGGCGCATCAGAGCGCCGCTTCCAGGTCTTGCAGCGATGCCGCCCTGGGCAGTCCGAACGGCTCATGGAACACGTTCAGATCGACCAGGCGGTTCTTTTCGGGATCGCGTATGACACCCATCGGGTCGCCGCCTTCACGCACGATATCGATCTGCTCCTTGAGTAGGCGGCGCAGTATGCCAATGCCGCGGTCGGAAGCCCCCAGGTGTTCGCGCGACCTGTCCGTCAGACCCCCCTGTGCCTCCCAGGCCATGGCATCCTGCGCGGTCACGATGCGGAAGTCGTACCTGCCCTCCGCGTCCTTGAGAGTGGAGTGCTCGAAGGGCACATCGGCATCGGGCGATGTCACCGTCTGCTGGGAAGGCATGAAGTTGACGTGGAACACGCGGGTATGGGTGTCATCGATCGGCATCCGGAACTGCATGTTGTGCATGTACTTGAGCCGGGTGTCTGCCTCGGTAAATGTCTTGACCACGTCGTAGCCCTGGGCCCTGACCACATCGAGCCCCAGCACCAGGCGAAGGATGGTCGGGAACACCAGCGGATGCTGTTCAGTCTGCGGCGGATCGCCGGGGTTTCGGCCACCGGTCACGCGCACCTTCTGGATGCCGTACTCGAAGCGCACGAAATCATGTTTCTCCTGGTATTGAGAACGCACGCCCAACGCGGCGAAACGCGCTTCATCGGCCTTGTCCTTGTCGGCGCCAAACCCTCCGTGCAGCCAGTACAGATGGGCGGGATCGACCGAATTCTCCATGGGCTGCAGCCAGTTGCAGTTGATGACCGACTCGATCACCCCCCATCGCCTGCCGTCCTCGCGTGCCAGCACGTCCCAGCGTGGCAACAGCGGCACCGGAGACGGGCCCAGATAGGCGAACAGGAGCCCGCCCAATTTGCGCACCGGATAGGCTTTCTGGGTGATCCGGTCCTTGTAGGTGCTGCCTTCGGGTTCTGCAGGCTGCTCCAGGCAGCGCCCGGTGGGCCCGTACTTCCAGCCGTGGTAGGGGCAGCGGATGCCCTCGGCGTCGACCCTGCCGTGGTACAGCGAGGCCAGGCGGTGCGCACATTGCTCCTCTACCAGACCATATTCGATGGGCGCTCCGGCGTTTGCCTGGCGCAGCTGGAACAGAACCAGGTCCTCGCCGAGAATGCGCACTCTCTTGATCGGACTGGCCTCGCTCAACTCGCACGCCGCCGCCACCGGATGCCAGTAACGGCGCAGCAATTCGCCCGCTGGTGTTCCGGCGCCCACACGGGTCATCGATTCGTTTGCCTCTTTGGAGATCATGGATCTGTCCTTTTCAAGTGCTGGTACGACAGGGCGAGCGGGTCTCAGGGCACCAGCGTTGCCTTGTTGCGGGCGTAGGTTTCACGAATGGTCTTCGAGAACTGGTCGGTCGATTCGAACAGCGGCAAGTTACCCAGCCGCCCGACCACCTCCCGGTACTCGGCTGATAGCACGACGGTCTGGACGGCGGTTTCGATCCTTTTGATCAGCGCCGGCGACATCTTCGCCGGGCCCATCACGCCCATCCAGAAGGAAAAATTGAATCCTGGAAATCCCTGTTCTGCCACCGACGGGGTATCCGGCACCTGCGGCACACGGTCCTGCGTACTGACCGCGAGGCCGATCAACTGCCCGGACTTGATGAACGGCAAGGCGGTGGACACGGCCAGCCAGGCCGCCTGCACTTCGCCGGTCATGACCGCCTGCAGGGCTGGCGCACCGCCTTTGTACGGGATTTCATTGAGCTTGGTGCCGGTCGCCTTCATCATGTATTCCATCATCATGTGGTGCGACTCGCCCCTGCCGCTGGAGGCGTAGTCCAGTGCACCAGGCTTGGCCTTCGCAGCTGCGACCAGGTCCTTGAATGTCTTGTGCTGCGACTGCGCGCCCACCACGAGGATGTTCGGAATGGCGACCGTCATGGCGATCGGCGCCAGGTCGACCAGCGGGTCGTAGGGCAGCTTGTCGCGCAAGAATGGCAAGACGGTCAGCACACCGGGGCTGGCCAGAAACAGCGTCGTGCCATCCGGCGCTGCGCGTACCGTCTGCTCTGCACCGATCGAGCCGGACGCGCCCGCCTGGTTCTCGACGATCACGGTCTGGTTCCAGACGCCCTGCAGGCCTTTGGCAAGGGCACGGCCGATCAGATCGCCGGCGCCGCCGGGAGGAAAAGTCACGATAACCTTGACCTGCTTGCCAGGAAAGGGGGCATCGGCCTGCGCCATGGCGGCACCGGTGCTTAGGCAGCCGGCGAGCAGCAACAGCGCAGGCGCGCGAACGCGCAGGGAGTGGAAACAGGAACGGAACATCTGAAACGACATGAGGATCTCCTGGTTTGTTATCTGTCAATGAACTACCGCTGTGGGAACGAACACGCGTGTTCCCTGCTACGGCAACGAAGCCGCCACCTGGTGCGACAGGTGGATTTCCCGTCGCTCCTGGGCGGACTGCATGATGGCCAGGCACACCTCCAGGGTTGCCATGCCCCATGGCCCTGAATGCTGCACCGGCTTGTCGTGCACGACCGCGTTGTAGAGCTCTTCGAGCTCGGCACTGCGGCCCGAGACCGGATTGGCATTGCCGATCAAGGGCACGTCTTCGGTGCCCTTGTCGTTATGGATGAAGATGCCGAACGGAGACTGCCGCAGGTCGCCACGCTCGCACGAGACGATCAGCATGCCGAGGTCATTGGGCACCCAGGGCTGATTGACCGCACGGCCGGCCGCGACGACGCGTTCGTCGGAACCGCCGATGCGCAGGTTGTCCTTGGCGCGGTCCTGGTCGGAGCTGCCATCGAGCAGCTGCTTTCGCACCTGGATCCGCTCATCGACCGTGAAGTGGTGGTTCTGGCTGCCCCAGGGTACAAGTTCGGCGCCGACGAAGTAGCCGTAGCCGTTGTGCATCAATGTGGCTGGCGTGCCGTCCTCGAACTCCATGAAGGCCGAGTAATAGCCGGGAATGGGACGGCCCTTGAACCACTGGCCGGTCGTGCCGCGTACGCTCCTGACCAGACCGCCGCCCAGCAGGCGAAGCGTATCTACCTGGTGGGGCGCCTGCCGGAACGGCACCCCGCCACCCTGGTTTATGTCCAGCTCGTCGGCCGAACGCGGGCGAAGCATCCAGTCCGAATAGGCCCAGACATGCATGGCGCACACACGCCCCACTGCGCCCGACAGGATGATGCTGCGCATGGTGCGGATGTTCGGCAGAAAACTCTGGGTGTGGCCACAAATCAGCTTGATGTTGTGCTTGATAGAAGCCTCGATCATGGCCTCGGCTTCCTGCATCGTGGTCGCCATCGGCTTTTCCACGACCACATGTTTGCCATGTTGCGCCGCGATGATGGTGTGCTCCGCGTGGAACCGGTTGGGGGTCGCTATCCAGACTGCTTCGACCTCCGGGTCGGCACACAGCGCTTCGATGCTGGCGTAGGTCTTGCCTCCGTAGCGCTGTTTGAAGACTTCCAGGATCCGGGGGTTGGTGTCCGCAGCCGCAACCAGCTGCATGCGCCCGAAGCTTTCCATGGCTGGCAGTATTTCGGCGGCACCCACGCCCACGCCCACCACGCCTACGCGCAATTTGCGATCGCTTGAGCCGCCATCCGGCGATGCTTTCATCGTGTCGTCCTCGGCCGGAATCCGGCTGCGTTATATCGCGGAACCTCTTGCATCAACCGCTCAGAAGGGCTTCACCGTTTCTGGTTTTTATTCTAGACTCATGTCAAGAACAACACATCTGAATCGTTCTTTTGATACAAGAGGAAAACTAAAGTGTCATCGCCATGAACAAACTCCGGAATCTGCTGGGCCCGCTGCGGGTACTGGACGCCATGGTCAGGGCCGGCGGAATCGCGCGTGCGGCGGCCCAATTGCATGTCACACCGGGGGCGGTAAGCCAGCAACTCAAGCAGTTGGAGGGCGCCCTGGGCGTCGCGTTGTTCACCAAGGTCGGGCGTTCGCTGGAGCCAACAACTGCAGGCAAGCAATTGGCGCAGCGCCTGGCCGACCTGTTCGACCGCATCGAGGCAGTCATTGCAGAAACCACCGTGCTGGCCCGGGAGCAGCGC
>JAYUQJ010000033.1:0-5767 GCA_043756825.1 Betaproteobacteria bacterium
GAGCTGATAGCGTGCGCTTGATCTGGTGTTGTCGTTCCATTCCTCACGGTAGAGGAGTGGGAAAGAAATGTCCAGCGGTTTTTGCGGGACAAGGGCAGGGCTAGTCGCCCGGGCGGCCGGCAAACCGGCAACAAACCGTTGCACATCGGGCGCTCAAGCCGGCGCAGGCCTTGCCGATGAACAGTCCATGGCCCAGCATCCTTTCGTCCCGCGCCGGCAAGCTGCCCTGGGCGTCACCTTGATCGAATTGATGGTGGTGCTGGCGGTGATCGTGGTGCTGGCCGCGGTGGCTGCGCCGGTCTACATGGGCAGCGTGACCAAGGGCCGACGCACCGATGCGGTGGATGCGGCGGTCGGTGTGATGCAGGCCCAGGAACGCTTTCGCGCCGGCAACACCAGCTATGGCGCCAGTTTCAGCCAGATCGGGCTGTCGGACAGTTCGGCCGGCCGCCACTACAGCCTGACCCTGAGCGGGGCCAGTGCCAGCGGCTACACCCTGGGCATCCAGGCGGCCAGCGGGTCGGCCCAGGCCGCCGACAGCGGTTGCACCAGCCTGACGGTGACCGTCACCTTGGGCAATCCGGTGTTTGCGCCGCAGTCGTGCTGGAGCCGATGATGCCGGGCCGACGCTTGCGGGGTTTCACTGCGGTCGAGTTGATGGCCTGCCTGGCGGTGGCGGCGATCCTGCTGAAGACCGCCGTGCCGTCCCTGCTGGACCAGGTGGCGCGGGCGCGCCTGCAAGGCGTCTTGAACGAGCTGTCGATCGACTTGCACTACGCCCGCAGCCAGGCCGTGCGCGAGCGCCGCGCGATCACCGTGTCGACGACGGCCACCGGCAACGGCTACACCCTGCGCAATGCCAGCGCCACGCTCAAGACCGTCACGCTGCCGGCCGGCACGGTGCTGACCCCCAACCTCAGCATCGCCTTCGATGCCTTGCGTGGCATGGCCGACGCGGCCACGATCGAAGGGGGCAGCAGCGGCACGTCGGCCACGCTGCGCGTCACGGTCAACACCCTGGGCCGGGTGCAGCTGTGTTCGCCGGCCGCCAGCTTCATCGGATATCCGGAATGCTGAGGCCTTGCGTCGTCCCGCACTGGCGGCAGCGCGGCCTGTCACTGGTGGAGCTGTTGGTCGGCACCACCGTCGGGCTGCTGGTGATGGCCGGCTCGATGTCGATGTTTGCCAAGCAGGTCGGCAACTCGCGCCAGATGCTGCAGGAGACCCGCCTGAACCAGGACCTGCGGGCCGCCGCCGACCTGGTGGCGCGTGATCTGCGGCGCGCCGGCTACTGGGGCAATGCGATCCAGGGCACCCAGTCGATCGGATCCAGCGGCGCGGGACGGGCCAACCCCTACAGCGCGATCACGGTCAGTGACGGCGTCAGCCTGAGCTACAGTTTTTCACGCGACAACACCGAGAACAACACCCTGGACGATGTCGAGCGCTTCGGTTTTCGCCTGCGCAATGGCGCGGTGCAGATGCAGAGCGCGGCCAGCCAATGGCAGGATCTGACCGACAGCCGCAGCATCCTGGTGACCGGCCTGACCATCGGCGCGGTCGACACCACCCTGCCGCTGGGCCACCTGTGCGCCCGGACCTGCGCCGCCGGATCGGCCAACTGCCCGACCAACACCCTGCGCAGCTACACGGTGCGCCTGACCGGCCGCTCCCTCAGTGACAGCACGATGGTGCGCAGCCTGGAATCCACGGTGCGCTTGCGCAACGACAGGCTGGCTGGCCAGTGCCCGGCATGAGCCACCCGCCGCGGGCACCACTCGACCGGCCTGCAGCGGCCGGGGTGCGGGCCCGCGGGGGGCGGCGGCCGCAGCGCGGGCTGGGCATCCTGGCGGTGCTGATGGCCTTGATGATGATCGGTTCGCTGGGCGTGCTCTACATCAACCGCGGCACCTTGTTCGAGCAGCGCACGGCGGCCAACCTGGCCCAGTCGACCCTGGCGCTGGAAGTGGCCGAAGCCGGCATCGAATGGGCCACCGGCATGATCAATTCGCCCTTCGACTTCTCCACCAGCTGCGCCCCCCTGAGCACCGCCAACCGGTCCTTCCGCAAGCGCTATCTGCAGACCCGCGCCGGTGCGTCGAGCTCACCCACCACCGACGTGGTGTCGGCGACCAACGTCTTCCCCGGCTGCAGCATCAGCGCCGGCACCCTGCGCTGCAGCTGCCCCGACGTGCCCTCGGGCAGCGCGACGGCGGTGGCCAGCCTGGGCAGCGGTGGCGACCCCAACTTCACCGTCGCTTTCCAGGACGTGGCGGGCGACCCCGAGGCGGTCCTGCTCACGGTCTATGCCTGCACCGAGCCGACCACGGCCTGCACGTCCACCAGCTTTGCCAGCGCCGGCGCCAATGCGCGCCTGTCGGTCCAGCTGAAACTGCGTCCGGTGCTGCGTGCCTTGCCGGCCGCGCCGCTGACGGCCGGCACCTCGGTGGCGATTTCGGGCTCGTACAACATCAGCAATCTCGACGTGGCCACCAACGGCATCCTGGTCAATGCGGGCACCAGCATCAGCATGCCGAACGGCACCAGCATGAGCAGCCTGCCTGGGCAGCCGGTGGACAATGCGGCGGTGGGCAATGACGATTCGCTGGCCGCGCTGGCCAGTGCTGACCCGACTTGCTCGAATTCGCAGATGTTCAGTGCCTACTTCGGATCGACGTTGTCGCAGTACCGGGCTGCGCCCACCACCAAGACCATTTCCTGCGGCAGTGCGTCGGATTGCCGCACCCAGCTGGCCACGCGTTACGACGAGGGCTGGCGGTCGTTCTACTTCGCCACCGACCTGCAGCTCAGCGGCAATCTCAGCTTCGGCAGCCAGGCCGACCCGATCATGCTGGCCACGCCCAACGGCATCACCATCAACGGCAATGTCACCCTGTACGGTTTGGTTTTTTCCAACAGTGCCGACTGGAACGACCTGGGCACCGGCTCGGCCACCGTGCATGGCGCGCAGGTCTCTTGCGCGGCCTACCGCAACAACGGCAATGGCACGCTGAACTACGACGCCACCACCCTGCAGAACAACCGCCGCAGCGTCGGCAGCATGGTGCGGGTGCCAGGCAGCTGGCGCGACTTCCGCACCCAGACGGACACCCTGCCATGACCGCAGCCCGACCCATCCGGCGGGGTTTCACCCTGATCGAGGCGCTGGTGGCCGTGGCGCTGGTGGGCCTGGGCCTGCTGGCGCTGGCGATGACCCAGCTCAAGCTGTCCCAGGGTGTCGACCTGGCACGCCAGCGCGGCGAGGCCACCCGGCTGGCTCAACAGCGTATCGAGGCACTGCGCTCCTATGTCAGCATCGACAATGTGGGCGGCGGCGCGGTGTCCTGGGACGGCCTGACCGGCGGCACCGACCAGACCAGCACCAGTGCCAGCTTCACCCGCAGCTGGACACTGGCTGGCAGCAGCGCCGACCTGATGCGCCAGGTCAACGTCAGCGTGGCCTGGATCGACCGCGCCGGGCGGGCCCAGGCCGTGAGCCTGGACAGCATCATCGCCCGCACCGACCCGTCCGACGTGGGCTCGCTGGGCTTTCCGCTGCCGGACAACACCACCTTGAAGCGGCCCAAGAACCGCAACCTCAACATCCCCGTGCCGGCGCGCGACCTGGGCGACGGCCAGAGCGTGACCCAGATCAACAACACCTTCGCCGTGGTCTTCTCCAACGACTCGGGCTATGTGGTCAAGACCTGCGGCTTCGTGGTGGCGACCGCCAGCGACCTGAGCCGTTGCAGTGCCACCCATGCCTACATACTCGCTGGCTACATCTCGATGAACGGCAGCGGCGCCCTGCCCGGCGGCCTGGCCCTGAACCTGGGCTTGCTCACGGGGGTGACCGGCACCACCTGTGCCGTCTCGGACGCGGTCAACCAGACCAGCGGTGCGGTCATCGCCGGCTACAAGTACTACCTGTGCGTGGTCAGCGTGGACACCCAGGGCCAGCCCTGGGCCGGCCAGGTGCGCCTGGCCGGCATGGCCAGCGGCACCGACTACCTGGTGTGCCGCTTCCAGTACCCGAGCGCCAGCGGGTTGACGGCCAACCAGCGCAATCTGCAGCCCTACGCCGGGGTGGCCGAGTCGCTCGACAACCAGAACTATGTGCTCACCGGCGCCAGCAGCTGCCCGACGGTGAGCGGCCTGGCCACCACCCTGCACCAGGCCTGCCGCAGCAGCGACCCGAATGCCAATGACAACCGCAGCAGCGACTGTCCGGCCACATGACGCCGGCCTGCCTGTCCGGGCGCCTGCGGCCTGCCACCCGAGGGCGCTGAACAGCCGTGCAGCCGGCGGTTTTGTCGGGGTCGAGACCCTGGTGGTGCTGGTGCTGATGGCGCTGCTGGGCGCGATCGCCTACCCGTCCTACCAAGCGCAAATGGCCAAGAGCCGCCGCGCCGATGCGCGCCAGGCGCTGCTGGGCCTGGCGCTGCAGCTCGAGCGCCACCACCAGGCGCACGGCAGCTATGGCGGCGCGGCGCTGGGCGCCGAGGGCGTGGCGCCGGCGCTGTCGGCGGGTGGCTACTACCGGCTGCTCATCCTGAGCCAGACCGCCGATACCTTCACGATTGCCGCCGAGCCGCAGGGCCGCCAGCAGGACGACGCCTGCGGCACGCTGGCCTACAACCACCTGGGCGACCGGTCGGTCAGCGCCCGCGCTGCCGCCGCAACACCGTTGGACCTTTGCTGGTGAGGCGCCCGAGCCGCCAGCTGGAGCAAACCCGTCAGTCGCCGAACAGCCCGCCCGACGCCGACGGTAGTGCCACCCCCAGGTGCCGGTAGGCCGCCAGCGTGGCGATGCGCCCGCGCGGCGTGCGCTGCAGAAAACCCTGCATGATCAGGAAGGGCTCGATCACATCCTCGATGGTGCCGGGCTCCTCGCCGATGGCTGCGGCCACATTGTCCAGCCCGACCGGGCCGCCGTCGAAGCGGTGGATCACCGCCTCCAGCATCTTGCGGTCCATCAGATCGAAGCCCTCGGCGTCCACATCCAGCATCACCAGGGCCTTGTCGGCAAGCTGGCGCGTGATGCTGCCGTCGCTCTTGACCTCGGCATAGTCGCGCACCCGGCGCAGCAGGCGGTTGGCGATGCGAGGCGTGCCGCGCGAGCGGCGCGCGATCTCGAAGGCGCCCTCGACATCGATGGGCACCTTCAGCAGCCCGGCCGAGCGGTGCACGATGGTGCCCAGCTCGGCGGCGGTGTAGAACTCGAGCCGGGCGACGATGCCGAAGCGGTCGCGCAGGGGGTTGGTCAGCATGCCGGCGCGGGTGGTGGCACCCACCAGCGTGAAGGGCTGCAGGTCGAGCTTGATCGAGCGCGCCGACGGGCCGTCGCCGATCATGATGTCGATCTGGTAGTCCTCCAGCGCGGGGTAGAGGATTTCTTCCACCACCGGGCTCAGGCGGTGGATCTCGTCGATGAACAGCACGTCGTTCTTCTCGAGATTGGTCAGCAGCGCGGCCAGGTCCTTGGGTTTCTCAAGCACCGGGCCGCTGGTCTGGCGCAGGTTGACGCCCAGCTCGGCGGCGATGATGTGGCTGAGCGTGGTCTTGCCGAGGCCTGGCGGGCCGAACAGCAATACGTGGTCCATCGCTTCGCTGCGTTTCTTCGCGGCGCCGATGAAGATCTCAAGCTGCTCACGCGCCTTGGCTTGGCCCACGTACTCGGCCAGGCCCTTGGGGCGCAAGGCGCGCTCGATCGCCTCTTCGTTGGGCGACGCAGGCGCGGCGCTGACGACGCGGCGCGCGGGTTCGA
>JAYUQJ010000034.1:0-5761 GCA_043756825.1 Betaproteobacteria bacterium
GAGGCCTTCGACGCGCAGGGCCGGCTGCGCCAAGCCAAGGCCCTGTCGATCAACAAGATCGGCCATGCGATGCACGACCTCGATCCGGTGTTCGCGCACTTCTCGCACGGCCTGGCGCTGGCCGAACTGGCCGCCGACCTGGGGCTGGTGGCGCCGCAGCTGTGGCAGTCGATGTTCATCTTCAAGCAGCCCGGCATCGGCGGCGAGGTGACCTGGCACCAGGACGCCAGCTTCTTCGACACCACGCCGGCCACCGTCACCGGTTTCTGGTTTGCGCTGGAAGATGCCACGGTCGACAACGGTTGCCTGTGGGTGCAGCCGGGCGGCCACCGCGGGCCGCTGCGCGAGCGCTTCGTCCGTGAAGGCGACGCCGTGCACATGGCGGCGCTCGACCCCACGCCCTGGCCCGACACCACCGCCGCCGTGCCGCTGCCGGCCAGCGCCGGCACGCTGGTCTGCTTCAACGGCCTGCTGCCGCACTGGAGCGCGCCGAACCGGTCTGACCGCTCACGCCACGCCTACACACTGCACGCCACCGATGGCCGTGCGGTCTACGCGCCGCACAACTGGCTGCAGCGCGGCCCGGGCCTGCCGCTGCGCGGTTTTGTCTGAGAGCCTGAGAGTTTTTCGATCATGCCCGCTCATCACGCCAAAAGCTGCCCGCTCGTCGTTGCAAATGCTCGCCATGGCCCGGGCTATGGCTGCGCTTTGCGCCTATATCGAGCACGTTTTGTGGCGTTGCTCGGCCACGCTCGAAATCCTCTCAGTCTCTGACCCCGCTGCCGGCAGCGCAGCTTCACTTGGCGCCGGCCGAAGCGCGCTGGGTCACCGCAGTGCTGCGTCTCGGGCCCGAGGCGGCCCGGCAACTGGGCCCGGGTGCGCATGCGATGCACTTCGACATCAGCCTGTTGAGCCATGATGCCGCTGGCCGTGACGCCGTCGCCGCCAGCTTGAGCGAGAAGTCTACTTTTGTGGTGCCGCACTGAGCGGCAGGAGGCAAGCCCCATGCAAGATCCCGCCTTGAAGATCGACCCGGTGCAGGCCGGCCCCGCCACGCTGGCACCGGTGGCCCCAGGTGCGCAGCCGCCCGATCCCTCACCCGCCTGGTGGCGTGTGGGCATGGTCTGGATGGTGCTTGGCGGGCCGGCCGTGGTGGTGGTGGCTGCGATTGCTACTGCGGTGGTGGCCTACCGGGGCGCCGATGAGGTGCTGGTGGAGGCTCCGTCGGCACGCCATGCGCCGGTGCGCCCTACCGGCCAGACCCCGGCCCTGACCGCCCGCAACCACGCGGCCACGGCAGCGCCAGCAGCCGATCGATGAGCCTATCTGCGCCAGCGCGATGACTTCGCCCAGTTTTGGCAAGCGCGCCATGGTGGTGCTGTGGCCTGCCTTCCTGATGGCCACCGTGCTGGAGGGCCTGGTGTTTGCGCTGGTCGATCCGGCGCTGCTGCACGGCTGGCGCGGCGCGCCCTTGTCCTGGTCGGACACGGCGGTCTATTCCCTGGCCTTCTTCGTGTTCTGGGGCTCGATCGCGGCGGCGGGCGCGATGACCGAATGGCTGGCCCGCGGCGCCGACGATGTCAAGCGGCCGGCATGGCCATCAGGGTCTGCCGGGCACGCCAGCGGCGAGGCGGGCTGAGCCGGGCTGGGCCAGGCATCAGCACGGGGTGCCGTTGACCAGGCGCTGCAGCTTGTCCTGCGCCAGGATGCGGATCTGGCGCTGCTTGACCTCCAGAATGCCTTCGTCCTGGAATTTGCTGAAGGTGCGGCTCACGGTCTCGAGCTTCAGGCCGAGGTAGCTGCCGATCTCCTCGCGCGTCATGCGCAGGATCAGCGAGGACGCCGAGAAACCGCGCGCCTGCAGCCGTTGGGTGAGGTTGAGCAGGAAGGCGGCCAGCCGCTCCTCGGCCCGCATGCTGCCCAGCAACAGCATCACCCCGTGGTCGCGCACGATTTCGCGGCTCATGATCTTGTGGAACTGGTGTTGCAATTCGGTGAACTCGCGCGACAGGCCTTCGAGCTGGCTGTAGGGGATCACACAGACCTGAGAGTCTTCGAGGGCCACCGCGTCGCAGGTGTGGGCGTCGGTGCTGATGCCGTCCAGCCCCAGCAGTTCACCCGCCATCTGAAAGCCGGTGACCTGGTCCCGGCCATCTTCCGAGGACACGCAGGTCTTGAAGAATCCGGTGCGCACCGCGAACAGGGACTGGAAGTTTTCACCGGCCCGGAACAGGGCCTCGCCACGCGGCACCGTGCGGCGGACGGCCACCAGATCATCCAATCGCTCCAGGTTTTCACGGTTCAGGCCCACGGGCAGGCACAGCTCACGCAGATTGCAGCTTGAACAAGCGACCTTGAAGGGTTCGAGGCGCAGCTTGGTGGTTTCGGTGGCGGTGTTCATGGGGCATTATGGGCAGCGGCATGCCATTTGGTTGACAGGGTTGGGCAAGATGGTCGCCGTCCTGGCTGCAGACGGGCGGTTTGCCTATGGCGGGATTGTTCGGGCAGGCGTCGCGTCATGAATTGAGTTAAATCAAGGCGGGTACGGCCCGGTTTGGCACAGTCGCCAGGATGTTGAAGTCAGCCCCTGATCCGCTACCCCTGCTTACCGACGCGATGCTGCGCCGCCTCGACCGCCCTGGGCCGCGCTACACCTCCTACCCCACAGCCGACCGTTTCGGCGAGGCCTTCGGCGCGGCCGAATACGCCCAGGCCCTGGCCCAGCGGGCCAGCGGCGACACGGTCGGCGGGCGGCCGCCCTTGTCGCTCTATCTGCACATCCCTTTCTGCGAATCGGTGTGCTACTACTGCGCCTGCAACAGGGTCATCACCCAGCATCATGACAAGGCCACCGGGTATCTGCAGGTTCTGGCCCAGGAGGTGGCGCTGAACGTGGCGGTGCTGGGCCGTGGCCAGAGCGTGTCGCAACTGCACCTGGGCGGCGGCACGCCGACTTTTCTGAGCGATACCGAGCTGAGCCAGTTGATGTCCATGCTGCGCGAGAATTTCAGGCTGGCAGCGGGCGCCGAGCTGTCGATCGAGGTCGACCCGCGCACCGCATCGCCTGACCGGCTGCAGCACCTGGCCGCGCTGGGCTTCAACCGGCTGAGCTTCGGCCTGCAGGACTTCGACCCCGATGTGCAGAAGGCGGTGCACCGGCTACAGCCCTTCGAGTCGGTGCGCGACCTGATGGCGGCGGCCCGGCGCATCGGCTTTGAATCGATCAATGCCGACCTGATCTACGGCCTGCCCCGGCAGACGCCCGAGTCCTTTGCCCGCACCGTGGGCCAGGTGGCCGAGCTCCGGCCCGACCGCATCGCGCTGTACGCTTACGCCCACCTGCCGCAGCGCTTCAAGCCGCAGCGGCGCATCGTCATAGAGCAATTGCCGCCCCCCGACCACCGGGTGGCGATGCTGGGCGGCGCGCTGGCCGGCTTTGTCAGCCAGGGCTACACCTACATCGGCATGGACCACTTTGCGCTGCCGGGCGATGCACTGGCGGTGGCCAAGCGGCAGGGCCGGCTGCACCGCAACTTCCAGGGCTACAGCACCCAGCCAGACTGCGACCTGATCGCACTGGGCGTGTCGGCCATCGGCCGGATGGGCGCAAGCTACAGCCAGAACGCCAAGACCCTGGACGGGTATTGCGACGCGGTGCGCCAGGGCCAGTTTCCGGTGGTGCGGGGCCTGACGCTGAGCCGCGATGACCTGGTGCGCCGTGCGGTGGTGATGGCGCTGATGTGCCAGGGCCGGGTCGAATTCGAATCGATCGAACTGGCCCACCTGATCAAGGTGCGCGACTACTTCAAGCCCGAGCTCGAAAGCCTGGCCGAACTGCAGGACCTGGGCCTGTGCGAGGTGCTGGACGATGCGGTGCAGGTCAGCGCCACCGGCTGGTATTTCGTGCGTGCGGTGGCCATGGTCTTCGACCGCCACCTGCGCGGCGACCCGCAGCGTGAGCGCTTCTCGCGCCTCATCTGAGCGCTGCCCCGCGCCGCGTTCTGCCCTTGCGCCCTGACGCTTTCACCCCCTGCCCGTGGACACGGCCCTGCTGATCAGTGCAATGCTGCTGGGCCTGGCCGGCACGCCGCATTGCCTGGCCATGTGTGGCGCAGCCTGCACCGCCGCCACCCAGGGCGGGCGCTGGCAGGCCGTGCTGCCCTTCCACCTGGGCCGGCTGCTGGCCTACACCCTGGCGGGGGCCGTCGCGGCCGCCAGTGTGGGCAGCCTGGCGGCCTTGGGCCAGGCGGTGGCGGCGCTGCGCCCGGTCTGGACCTTGGTGCATATCGCCGCCCTGGGCATGGGCATCTTTCTGCTGTGGCAGGGGCGCCAGCCAGACTGGATGGCGCACTGGGGCCGCGCCCGGCGGGGTGGTGTCGACGTGGTGCACCGGCCGGGTGAGCGCTGGCAGGCGGTCAAGGGCCCGGCCCGCAGCGCGGGCGCGGGCCTGGCTTGGGTCGCATGGCCATGCGGCCTTTTGCAGTCGGCCCTGCTGGTGGCCGCACTGGCCAACTCGGCGGCGGCGGGCGCGTTGGTGATGGCGGGGTTTGCGATGAGCTCGGCCGCCGGCCTGCTGGTCGGCCCGGCCCTGTGGTGGCGGTGGATTGGACGTCGGCGCGACGGCGGCGCCGGGCTGTCCGGGGGTGACGGCGTGGGTGCAGTCAGCCGAGCTGCGGTGCGCTGGGCCGGTGCCGCGTTGGCCCTGGCGTCGGCCTGGGCCTTGGGCCATGGCCTGTGGCCGCCGCTGGCGGCCTGGTGCGGTTTGTGAACCCGTCGACCCGGGCGCACAGGCCTGTACCGGGGCTCGACGTAAAAAAACGCCCGGTGGACCGGGCGTTCGGGTGGCATGCCAGCCCGCAGGGGCCGGCCATCCGGACCGGTTTACTTCTTGGCCGAAGCGGCAGCGGCGGGAGCAGCAGCCTTGACGGGCTTCTTGGCGTCGGCCTTGGAGGCGGCAGGGGCAGGGGCAGCGACCTTTTCATCCTTCTTGGCATCGGCGGCGAAGGCGCCCGTGGTGGCGAAAGCGGCAAGGGCCAGTGCGGCGACAAACTTGTTCATGGGATCGATCCAGAAAGTTGAGTTGAAAAAATACCGCACTGCAGTGGTGCGGCAGGCGGAAAACGCTGGCATGGCCACTGCGGTTGACGTCTGGATGCACCTGTAAGTAAATATATTTTCCGGCCCGGCCCGGCCCGGCCCGGCCCGGCTTGCGCGCCACCCCGACAGTTGATTTCGGCGGCGGGCTGTGCCCGGTTGGCGGGGTTGATCGTGGCACTCGCCGATGGCCGCAAATCGGGGCCGGACGGCGGCAGAGCGCCGCCACCGGGGGCACGCATCAGCGATGCAGGGCGCGGGTCAGGCGGTCGGCAGCGGGCAGGCTGTCGTCGCCGCCCAGTTCCGTGGCCACCTGCGTGCAGACTGCACGGCACAGCATCGCCATCCGTTCGCTGTGAAGCTTGTAGAAGATCTGCGTGCCCTCGCGTCGCCGGCTGAGCACGCCCGCGCGGTAGAGCGTGGCCAGGTGTTGCGACATATTGGGCTGGGTTGTGTCGATCTTCGCAAGCAGTTCAGATACGTTGCGCTCGCCTTGGCAGACCGCGCTGATGATCTTCAGCCGAACCGGGGTGGACAGCAGCCCGAACAATTCGGCCGCTGACTCAAATACCAGGTCTTCTTCAGCCTTGCTGGCCATGCTTTGCCTCGCAGCGGGTTGGACAGGCGATCAATATATCAGCCCGCGCCGATACTGGCTTCCCCCCGC
>JAYUQJ010000035.1:0-5721 GCA_043756825.1 Betaproteobacteria bacterium
CAGGTGGTGGTGGCCGTCAAGGCCGGCTGCTGCGGCGCGATCCGCAGCCACCTGAATGACCAGCAGGGCGGCCTGGACGACATGCGCCGCAATATCGACGCCTGGTGGCCCGAGGTCAGCGCCGGCACGGTCGAGGCTATCGTGATGAACGCCTCGGGCTGTGGCGCCACCGTCAAGGACTACGGCCATGCCCTGGCCCACGACCCGGCCTATGCCGCCAAGGCCCAGGCCGTGGCGGCCCTGACCCGCGACCTGAGCGAGCTGCTGCCCGATCTCGTGCCAGCCCTGAAAACCAGTCTGACCCGCGCCCAGCCCGGCAAGCTGGCCTTCCACCCGCCCTGCACCTTGCAGCACGGCCAGCAGTTGCGCGGCGGCGTCGAAGCAGGCCTGCGGGAACTGGGCTTCGAGGTGGCAGTGGCGCTGAACGAAAGCCACCTGTGCTGCGGCTCGGCCGGCACCTACAGCGTGCTGCAGCCCGAGCTCAGCCACCAGCTGCGCGACCGCAAACTGGTCAACCTGGCCGAGCTGCAGTCCTCGGCCATCGTCTCGGCCAACATCGGCTGCATCCAGCACCTGCAGAGCGGCACCGCCACGCCGGTCAAGCACTGGGTGGAGGCGCTGGATGACGCGCTACGGGCGGCCCAGACCGCTTGATCCTGGCCGCGCCGCCCCCCCAGGCCGGCGCGCGGCGTCAATGCGGCTGCGTGGCCGCCTCGGGCAAGGGCTCGGGCCTCACCCGCAGGGCCGACATCACGCCGGCCACCAGCAGCAGCACGCCAAGCCCGGTCAACAGCGGCGGCACGCTGCCGCGCAGGACCAGCGCGTAGCCCAGCGCCGCCAAGGTCTCGAACACGATCAGCTGCCCCACCAGCGCGGTGGGCAGGCGCTGGCTGGCCTCGTTCCAGCACAGGGTGCCCAGCCAGCTGGCGAACAGGCCGATGGCCAGCATCAGGCCGACAAACACCGCCGGTCGCGGCCCCAGCGGCATGGGCAGCGCAGCGTCGGTCGCGGCTGTCCAGACCCAGAAGAGCGCATACCCGGTCAGCGCCATGGGCAAGGTAGCCACCCCTTGCGCGGTGGCCCAGGCACGCGGGCTGCGGTCGGGATGGGCGCGCAGCCAGTCGGCATTGCGCAGCGGATACCAGGTCCAGCAGGCCACCGCGCCCAGCGCCAGCGCGCCACCCAGGGCGTAGCGCAGCAGGTCGGCGAACGGGTCGGCGCGCAGGTGGTCCAGCTCGACCTGGTTGACACAGGCGATGCCACCCACGATCAAGCCGAGTGATGGCAGCAACCGGCCCCAGGGCAGGCGGCCGTCACGCCGGGCATCGCGCAGATTGCTGCTGATCGCGATCACCACCGGCAGGGTGCCGATGATCATTGTCGGCAGCGGCCCGCCGGCCCGGGCGATGGCGCTGGACAGGAACAGGTAATAGACGATGTTGCCCACCAGGCCCAGCTTGAGCGCCTCGATCCAGTCGGCCCGGCCCAGTTGGCGCAGCAAGGCGCGGTCGAACCAGGCCAGCGGCAAGGCGATCAGTCCAAAAGCGATGTAGCGGCCGAAGCTCTGCATCGCCGCCGGGTAGTCGGGCAGCAACAAGGGCCCGATGAACACCAGGCCCCACATCAGGCCGGCGGCCAGCGCAAACAAGGTTCCGATCCACATCCGAAGAGCTTACGGCAACGCCAAACAAGTCCCTGCGCCGCCTCGATCTGGCGCATGACCAGGCCGGCCCAGGCGCGGTCCTGGGGGCGGCAGGGGGGGACACACTGCACTAGCATTGCCCCATGAACCTCACACGCCTCACTTGGCTGGGCCACGGCCTGGCCAGCACCACGCTGCCCTGGCTGGCCGTCAGCCCGGGCCAGGCCCAAGGCCAGCCGGCCGCCACGCCCGTCGAGCGCAGCGCGACCGCCCGGTCTCTCCACGCTTTGTTCGAGCGCTACTGGGAGGACACCGCCCGCTTGCATCCCGAGTGGGCTACCTTCCGCGGCGACCACCGCTACGGTGATCGGTTCACCGACGCGTCGCCCGAGGCCGAGGCGGCGCGCGATGCGCAGGGTGCGCGCTGGCTGGCCGAGGCCCGCGCCATTGCACGCGAGCCGCTGGCGGCGATCGACCGCACTTCGCGCGACATGTTCATCCACAACCTGGAGGCCGAGCAACGCATGCAGGCCTTCACGGGCTGGCGCACGCTGTCCTTGGGCTCGCTGTGGGGGGCGCAGACCGCGCTGGCCGGCCTGTTGCAGGCCACGCCAGTGGATACCGAGGCGCAGACAGCGCAGCTGCTGGCCCGCCTGGTCGCCTTTCCCTTGCGCATGGGGCAGGAGATCGACCGACTGCGGCGCGGGCTGGCGCTGGGTTGGGTGACGTCCCGGCCGGTGCTGCAGCGCGCGCTGTCGCAAATCGACGGCCAGCTGGCGCCGGCGCTGCGCGACGGCCCGTTTTTCGAGCCTTTCAGGCGCCTGGGCCGGGCCATCCCCGAAGCCCGCCGCAGCGCGCTGCAGGCTGCGGGCGAGGCCGCCATCCAGGCCCAGGTGCTGCCGACGATGCGGCAGCTGCGCAGCTTCATCACCGAACGCTACCTGCCCGCAGCGCCCGAGGCCGGCGGCCTGCGCGAGCGCCCGGACGGCGCTGCGCTGTACGCCGAGCTGGTGCGCCAGCGCACCACCACCCTGCTCAGCCCGGCGCAAATTCACCAGACCGGCCTGGACCAGCTGGCGCGCCTGCACCGCGAAATGGACAAGGTGCAGGCGGACCTCAAGTTCAGCGGCAGCTTCAGCGAATTCGTTGCCCACCTGAACCGGCCGGCCAACTTCTACCCCAGCCCCGAGGCGATGCTGGAGGGCTACCGCGCCACTGCCAAACGCCTGGACCCGGAGATGCCCAAGCTGTTTGCCGAGCTGCCGCGTTCGCCCTACGGCATACGCGCGATGCCGGCCCACCTGGGGCCCGGCGCGGCCGACAACTACAGCGCACCGCCGGAGGATGGCCGCCAGCCCGGCTGGTACAACGCCAATGTGCTGGCCTTCGGGCGCCGGGCCAAGTGGGCCCTGCCCACGCTGGTGGCCCACGAGACCGTACCAGGCCACCACCTGCAGATCGGCCGCGCGCGCGAGCTGGGCCAGCTTCCAGCCTTCCGCCGCAACGGCAGCTACACCGCATTCAGCGAGGGCTGGGGCCTGTACGCCGAGACCCTGGCCGACGAGATCGGTTTCTACGCTACGCCCGAGGACCGTTTTGGCTACCTGCAGGCGCAAGCCTTCCGCGCCGCGCGGCTGGTGGTCGACACCGGCCTGCATGCCCTGGGCTGGACCCGGCAACGCGCCATCGACCTGATGGTGGCCGAGGTCGGCGAAAGCCCGGTGCTGCTCACCAGCGAGGTCGATCGCTACCTGTCCAACCCGGGCCAGGCCCTGGCCTACATGGTGGGCCAGCAGCACATCCTGGCGCTGCGCGAGCGGGCCCGCCAGGCGCTGGGGCCGCGCTTCGACGTGCGGCGCTTCAACAATGCAGTGATCGACCAGGGATCGCTGCCCCTGGACGTTTTGTCGCAGCAGATCGACGACTGGGTGACCGCCAGTTCATGACCGGCGCCGCCCGGCCCCACGCAGCAAACAAGGGCAGCGCTGGCAAACCTCCGCTTGAAGCGCTTGCCTGGCGTGCCGGGCCAGCGCCGGGCGGTCGCGCCGGCGCGGCGGCATTCGCTTGGTGCGCGTAACGGCTCAAGCGGATGATGCGCTGCTCAGACCGCGTCGCAGCACCAGCAGCAGCACACCCGCGATCGCCAGAAGACAGACCGCCAGCGCGACCAGCGACACCGTGCGCGTACTGCCCGCGGCGGTGGCGGCGACCGGAGCGCCTTCCAGCAACAACTGGCCGTAGCGCTCGGCGCCCAGGGACAGCTCGGTGGCGCTGGCACTGCGCGCCAGCGCTGGCGGGATGCCATCGCCAATGCGGGTGTCGGGCACCGACCCGACCATCGCAACCACCCGTTGCCGGGCATTGGTGATCACCGCTGTCTGGAAGTAACCCAGGCCGCCGTACTGGGTCAGCGCGGCCTGCAATTCACCATAGTCGCCGGTGGCCAGCACCGTGGCCAGGGTACCGACCATCGACTTGCTGCCCATGGCCTGCAGGCGCACCGCCTCGGCCTGCAGCGCCCGGGCCTCGTCGCCCGCCCGCGGCGCGACGATGACCGTCAGCCACAGTGCCAGCAAGGCAGCGACAGCCATCAGCAGCACGCCGATGCGGGTGCTCAGGGCGAGTTGCGGCGCCTGTCGGCGATCGACTTCGGGCCATTGCAGATGCGGGTGATCACGGGCCGCGCTGGCGGGCAGCGGTCGTGCGCGCGCGCTTTCGCCCTCGGATTGCCGGGCGCGAATGCCGGTGTCGCAGATCAAGCGCACCAGGGCCGTGTCGGCCGGGCTCATCATGTCGCGCTGGTCGCGGTAGCGCGCTTCCGCCACGGCCACCAGGCGCTCGTCGATACGCCAGGCAAAGGCCCAGTGGCGCGGATTGAGCTTGCGCACCACGGTCTGTTCGGGTGGCGCCACGCCCATCTGGGCGATGGTGGCCATCGCCGCCGGGAAAGTGCTGTCGAGGCCCTTGCCCATGAAGTCTTCGCCGACCTCGCCCTTTTCGGTCACGCTCCAGGCCGACTGGAAGGCCATGGAATCCATGTCGACCACCGAAGCCCGCACTGAAGCCACGCCCAGCTGGCCGAACATCAGCGCCATGTCGCGGGCCAGCAATGGCGCCAGCCCGGTGGTAGCCGCGCGGCCCGGATCGGAGGCTGAGAACGGCAGTTTGAAGTCAATCACGGTCAGCCACCTTCACTGCTAGTCGGCTGAAGATCCAGCCAGAGGGATTACTTGACGAAACCCATCGCCTTTCTGGTTTGGGCCGAGTAGGGATCAAGCTCGCGCATCTGCGCGTCGTCAACGTCAACGATGCCACTGAAGCCAGTGGCACGGGCAAACGCCGCGCCGTCTTCATTGTCGGCCAGGAAGGCCTTGAGCTGGGTCCGCAGCCGGCTGATCTTGTCCCGCTCAAGTCGGGGGTGTGCCACAGTGATGAAGTTAGGTATCCGCGCGAACACCTCGCCGATCTTCAGGCGCGACGACTCGTCAGCCGGCAGCGCGCGAAACTCGCCATTGCTCATGATCGCTGCCACCGCGTCGCCCGACAACAGCATGCGGCCCACGCCCAGGTCGGTGCGCGCACCCTTGACCTCGTAATCCTTGCCGCCCTCGAGGTTGTGGCCGCGCAGCCATTGCACGCCGTACATCGCCACCAGCGACTGCGGGTTGGCAAAGGCCACCGCGCGCTCGCGCATGTCCTTGGGGCTGGTGACGGTGGATTCGACCGGCACCACCATCAATGCGTTGATGCGCGGCTCGTAGGTCACCAGCGGCACCATGCCGCGCTCTTGCTGGGCCACCCGGGCAAAGTGCGGCGCAGCCACGGCCAGGTCGTACTCGCCGTTCATCGTGGCGTCGAAGAAGACCTTGAAATTGGCCGGCACGACGATGCGCACCTTCTGGCCACCCACGCGTTCAAGATAGCGGCGCATGTACTCGTACTGCGGCAAGAGGATGTTGGCCCCCACGTTGGGCAGAACACCGATCACCAGCGCACCATCGGCGGCGGGCGCGCCGGCCACCGGTGGCGCTGCGGCGGGTGCGGGGACGACAGCGGCCGGCGCCGGCGCCGGGGCGGGT